>JAQUAC010000131.1 GCA_028687415.1 Acidocella sp.
AACGCCGTCAGGCCCCACACCAGCCTCCGCGGTATGACGCCACAGGCTTTCGCTCAACACGCAAGCAAGGCATACATCAACCCACAGACCCTAACTTAAAAATGAGGGCATGATGGGGGCAGGGTCAGTACCAAAGCCAAAGCCCATGGCGAGAGCCGGTCCGCGTTCATCGCCCATCTGACGATGAAGACGCATTAATCCACATTCATTCCGCTTGGAGTATTATAAACTGAACCGCCGGAAAGCGGCAGCTCACGGCCAGAAACAAACGCTATATTAATAAGTGCCGTAGTAATGCCATAGAACAATGAGAACCATTCCATCACTTACGGCAATCCGAGGGGTTGCGGCCCTATTTGTTGTAACTCATCACCTCACTGAATTTTACAGGTGGCAGCATTATCAAGCCCCCGTCACGAGCGTTTTGTATATGGGATATATGGGCGTTGACCTGTTTTTTGTCCTGAGTGGGTTTATTCTGACGCGCGTTCATCTTGAGATGCCGATGAACCTTCCCTCTCTCGGTGGTTTTGCCCTCAGACGTGTTCTTCGTATTTATCCTCTCCATTGGACAGTTTTGGCCGCCATGGCCATTCTCGGATGGTTTTCTCTAATTATCCCGCGCCAATCCCTCGATTGGCAGACACTCCCATATGTTGCCGCTCTCATTCAGCCCTATCTCAATTTAAGCTCTGGCGTCTGGAATGGTGTAAGTTGGTCCGCCGGTGTCGAGCTGTCTTGCTATATTATGTTCCCCCTTTGGCTGGCGGTCATGCGCCGTTCCCCAACTGCTTTCATGATGCTTATGGTTGCGGTTGCAGCCTACGCGGCATGGCGTGCCCAGGGTTTGTACGCCGGCCTCTGGACTGGAATGCCTGCCCTTATCCGTGGCTGGTCCGGCTTCGCTTTAGGGGCTTCCATTGGTCTCCTATCTTCACGCCTCCAGTTCGCCAAGTGGAAGACGATTGCGATAGAATTGGTCTCGGCTGCGACTCTGGTTGGAGCGATACTACATAAATTCCCCCCCCTCGTGCCCCTGGCATCCGGTGGACTGATCTTCGCGCTCCAATGGCGCCATGGACCAATCAATTGGCTGCTGTCTCAAAAAACTTTAGTTTATCTGGGGGAAATATCGTTCTCAATTTACCTGATTCAAAACTTGGTCATCGACATCGAGAACGGGCTGTGGCCGGTCCAACATTTCCCCGCCATCACCGCCATGTTTATGCTGCGAGAGGCGATTATGTTTGCTGCTCTTATTGGAATTTCCTCAATGACATACCATTTCATTGAGCGCCCATGTCTATCGATTTTCCGTAAAAAGAAACTGCCCGTTCTGCAGGCTTCCACAATTGCATTGACAGCGTAATGTTTTGTGTCCGGACGTGCTCGTGACTTGGACTTCCTTCCAAAGATACCGCCCGTAGACGTCGAGCGTGATGCTGCCGGAGGCGGCGCTGGCGCTGACCACGCGGGTGACCAGCAGCCGCGTCCCCCAGGCCAGCAGCGCCTCCACCGCCGCCGTTCGGCGCGTCGATCAGTTTGAACAGATCACTGCCATAGCTGCGGCGCATCACCCGGCTGCCCTTGGGCGTCGTCAATATATCCCGGATCGATTGGTGCAGATGCGCCAGATCACCCAGGGCCTTGCCGGTGGTGGCACTCATCCCGATCATGCCAGGGAGTCTCGCCCCACCAGGGCGGCGGTTCCTCCCGTGGGTTTTCTAGGAGGGATTAGGGCAACCTCTCCGGCGGACAGCTTTGTAGATAACAACAAACCGCCATGATTTCTCCTGGCGCCCTGCTTCTTTATCCACCTATTGCAGAGGCAAAACTTTGTTCCGCAAGTTTCCGGCCTGGAATGCACTCACTCCAAGCGGAGCAAGTTGCATGAAAAATTATATTGCCTGTTCCGTCAGGGTTTAAGACTTTATTGATCGTGTACCCCGGCGTCTTACTGTAATTGGCAAAATTATAGATGTAATAATCGACGGATCCGTAGGTGTCATAATTGGCGGAACCATAGGTTTGAATCAGATTATCCGTTTGCGTTTCGATTCCCCGCTTCGCATTATCCGAAGCCCATGCAATTGCCAGAGACCATTTTGAATTGCAGTCAGATGTACTTCTACAAAAAAACGATACATTTGCGGGTGCCTGTGCTTTTGTGGCGCATGATGCAAGCAGCGCAATAGCCCCAAAAATAATTAGCTTGTATTTTGACATATTTTTCTCCGTAAGCCCCGGTTACCTCCCCACATCCCGGATGTCTCATTCAAATATTTCTAAATTCACCCAGAGCAATATTACGGCCTATTGATTAACAAATGGCAGATTTCTGATTTGTATTCAGTCAGCGGTAGAGTCTTGCCTTCGCAACTCGGGGCCATGTTGCCATCATCTCAACCATCAACCATGAAAGGGCACGACTCTACAGCTGCCCAGATACAAATTCGGGAGCACGTCAGTCTTTCCCTCGGTTTTCCGTCTCCCTCGGGGCGACAGCCTCCCTTCATCTGCTATCGCCAGAGCCACATAGTGCCCCGTCTACGTCCGCAAAATGCGGACATAGCAGAAGCCGAGATATAGTCGCTACATCCGCATTTTGTGGCCATTTTACCTGAGCCAAGTGAGGTGGCCGCCGAACAAAATTGAGCCTTACCTGTCGCCAACGAAAAGCCCCAACATAGCAGCATCGTGCTACGGCGCAATCGTGGGCAGACAGTCAGGCTTGATAACAACATGCCCCGCGCCGGGCAGGAAAAACCCATCATGTGTGCGGACGGCATCGCCCTCCATGTCCGGGCTCTGCCAAAGCGTTTTGCAGCTCTGGGCATCGACGACGAAGAGATATTCGTCACTTCCCGAATAGGTGGAAATATAGAGGTAACGCCCATTGCCGATGAAAACCGGCATGGTGACGATGCCGACCTCGGGCGAGGCCCAACAAGTGCCGTGCGGCCCTTTGATGCGGAACGCGTCGGTGTTGGTAACAAATACATTCCCATGCCGCGCGTGTTGAATCTGAGGAGTCGCGGCCAAGTCGGCGTCATCGTCAAACAGCAGCCTATAGTTTCCAGCCGAGATGGTCGTGTACCAAGATGTTGCCGGACGAAGGTCACATAAGGAAGTGGCGTGGCCCGGAAGAGACAGGCCTAGCGCCGAGGCGATGACGAAAAAGGCTGCGCCAATCGCAGATTTCCTGGTCACTGAGTGTTCACCAAGGTCGGGAGGCGTATGGCGAAAAATTGCACATCATGCAGGTCGTGTGGCGTCCAGGCATAGTCGATGCCAAGTCCTTCTCCCTTATAATGGGTACCTTTGATTGATCCCCAGTACCCGCGTGCATATCGCCCCGCCCTCCCGGGGATAATCACCGCCACATGCCCATGTGTCATGGGCCTCGATCTTTCCTGCAATCACCAAATATCCTTGTGCAGCGAACTGGCTGGCCATCTGATCGTTGTTGCCAAGCTGCTCCCAGGAATGATTCCCGGCAAGATATTCGACCATCTCCTTCGCATCCATCGGGGGCATGTATTCCCCCAAATCAAGCGCCACCGTGCGGACATAGCCGCTACAGTTGATCTCGTTCTGGTGTGTCATGGCGGCCTTGGCCGCTTCTTCTATCGTTTGTTTCTTTCGCATGGGGCCTCGGTTTTGTAACCGGCCAGCCTATAGCGGACGAGACAGGGGCTGCGAAACGATAATCAGGCGCTCCAGTAGGGGGATTCTGTCGAGCATTTTGGTGCTGCCGGCTCTGAAACCGCCAAACCCGATAAGTCGTACAGAAGTCGTACGGCGCCCACTCGCACCGCAAAACCGCATCTAACATATTGAAAAAGCTTGGCGTCCCGTAGGGGATTCGAACCCCTGTTACCGCCGTGAGAGGGCAGCGTCCTAGGCCTCTAGACGAACGGGACTAAAGGTGATCGCGTGCTACGATGCTCTGCACCCGGCGTCAAGCGGGCGCGGCGTCAGTTATGAAAAAACCTGCGGAGACACGCCCCTGCCAACTTTCCGCCCGCAGGTATCCGGCCAGATGCAACGGCGCCCCGCCCACGCGGTCTAGCGCCACGGCCAACGGCCCCTCCTTGGCGCGGAACAGCAATGCCTTTACCCGCCCACCGCCCTCGCCTTCCACCATGGCGCGAATCGTACCGCCATCCTTGCCAATGCGGTCGCTCTTCACCACGCGCGCGCGCGGCAGCACGAAGAGCGGCTCGGCATTGCCGGTACCAAAGGGGCCAAGCTTGGCTACCATCTGTGCCAGGGCGGTGTCAGCCCCACCCAGCCCCAGCACGCCATCCAGCAACAGCTCGGCCACTGGCGTCAGCTCCGCCGCATTGGCCAGACGCTCGTTCAGGAAGCCATGTAGCTCCGCCAGGGCGCTCTCCGGCGCCGAGAACCCCGCCGCCATGGCGTGCCCGCCACCCGTGGCCAGCAGCCCGCTCTGCCGCGCCGCGATTACCGCCGCCCCCAGGTCAATGCCCGGCACGGAACGGCCCGAGCCTTTGGCCATGCCATCGGTAATGCCGGCCACCAGCGTCGGGCGGTTGAACTTCTCCTTCACGCGCCCAGCCACAATGCCGACCACACCAGGGTGCCAGCCGGATTGCGCTAGCAGAATCACCCCATGCCCCGCCTCCACCTGGGCCTGAGCCTGAGCCATCGCCTCACCAGTTATGGCCGCCTCCACCGCTTGGCGCTGCTTGTTCACCGCGTCCAGTGCCTGGGCCAGCTCGGTGGCGATGCCGGCATCCTCCGCCAACAACAGGCGCAGCCCCATATCGGCCTCAGCTATCCGCCCAGAGGCGTTGATGCGCGGCCCCAGGGCAAAGCCGCAATGCATGGCATTCGGCGCCTCGGTGAGCTTGGCCACGTCCAGCAGGGCGGCAATGCCGGGGCGGGCGCGGCGGGCCATCACCCGCAGCCCCTGGGTCACGAAGGCCCGGTTCAGCCCGGTCAGCGGCATCACATCGCAAATCGTTGCCAGCGCCACCAGGTCGAGGAACTCGCGCAAATCTGGCTCCTGCCGCCCCTCGAAGAATCCGCGCTGGCGCAGCGCCCGCACCAACGCCACGCAGGCAATGAAGGTAACAGCGGCGGCGCAGATATTATGCAGCCCCGAACTGCAATCCAGCCGGTTTGGGTTCACTGTGGCGCGGATCGGCGGCGGCGGCCCCTCGGCCTTGTGGTGGTCGAAGACCAGAATATCCGCGCGGTTATGCAGCGGCGCGAAGGCCGCCTGCCCCGCCGTGCCGCAATCCACGCACACCAGCAGGCTCGCTCCCCGCTCCGTCATGCCGCGCAGCGCGTTGGCGTTGGGGCCATAGCCCTCCAGCATGCGGTCCGGCACATGGTGCACCACCTCGCAGCCCAGCTGCCGCAATAGCGTCACCAGAATTGCGGTACTGCACGCTCCATCCACATCGTAATCGCCGAACACGCCCACGCATTCGCCCGCCATCACGGCATCAGCCAAGCGGGCGGCGGCGGCATCCATGTCCACAATGCTCGACGGGTCCGGCAGCATGGCGCGCAAAGTAGGGTCGAGAAAATCCTGCGCATGTGCGGCACTCACGCCACGCGCCGCCAGCAACCGGCCCATAAGCTCAGGCATACCCAGTTGCTGGGCCAGCCCTTGCCCGAGCCGTTCCTCCTGGCTCGGGCGCCAGAGCCAGCTTTTGCCGGTGAGGCTCTGTGTAATCCCGAATACGTGGTTATCCATCATCCCTGCTTGAATCCCGAATGCCGATTCGGTGCAAGGTTTCCGGCGCCTACTGGATCAATTCGTAATGCATGGTGGCATCCACGGTGATGTGGTCAGCCTTCGTGCCCTGCGGGAAAGGCGGCAGATGATTCCGCGCGAACAGCCCGAGCCAAGCCTGATCCAGGAAGGGCGAGCCCGAACCGCTCAGCAGATGCACCCCGGTCACGTTGCCAGCGCGGTCCACGTTGAACTCAATCTGCACGCTGCCCTGCTGGTTCTGCTCGATTGCCGCCTGCGGATAATATTTGTGCGCCTCCACCCATTTATCCAGCGCCGCCTCCCAATCCGCGCCAATCTCGCCCTTGATCGAGATTTCCGGGGCGTTCGCCGACTGCATATCCGTTAGGGGCAACGAGAGGTTCAGCGCGTGCTTCGCATGCGACACTGGCGGCGCCGGCGCCACGGGTGACGGATTGCCATAGGACATGCCATTCAACATCATCGCATAATGTTGCGGCGGCGCCGTATGCGGACGCGGATGTGCCACTGTCCGTTGCCGCCGTTGCGGCTGCGGTTGCGGTTGCGGCGCGCTTTGCAGCGTGGCCAGGGGGGCGTCCGGCATGTTTAAATTCACCTCCGCCTGGGCCTGCGCCGGTTGCGGCGGGGGCGGGCTTGGCGGCGGGGTCGGTTCCTCGGCTGGCGAGTTGGGGCCTCGCATGGGCGCCGGCGGCGCGGCCGTCTGCTGCTCGCCACCATTTTCAAATACCACGGAGACCCCGGGCGGGCTCTGCTCAGCCTCCGGCG
>JAQUAC010000132.1 GCA_028687415.1 Acidocella sp.
CGGCTTCTGGCTGGCGCGGCGGTATTGGGGCCAGGGGCTGATGACCGAGGCAACGGAAGCAATCACGGACTGCGCCTTCACAACGCTTGGCTTCGAGACCCTGACCCTGACCAATGCGCTGGGCAACACGCGCTCACGCCGGGTGAAGGAAATTGCCGGGGCGATGCTGTTACGGACGGAGCCTGCCCGCTTCGTGGACCCCGCCTATACGGAACAGGAAGTCTGGATGTTGAGCAAAGCCGCCTGGGTGGCGCGGCGCGGCGCAAAAAAGGGGGCCTGAGGCCCCCTTTTTATTAACCGGCGACGAAGCGTTCCAGCCAATGAATGGTGTAGTCGCCATCAATAAAGTCCGGTGCTTCCAAAATCCGCTGGTGCAGCGGGATGGTGGTCTTGATACCGGTGATGACAAATTCACGCAGCGCCCGGCGCATGCGGGCGATGGCCTCCTCGCGGGTGTTGCCATAGGAGATCAGCTTGGCAATCAGGCTGTCGTAATGCGGCGGCACGCGGTAGCCGGCATAGAGTGCGGAATCCACGCGGATGCCGAACCCGCCCGGCTGATGGAACACATCAACCAACCCAGGTGAGGGGGCGAAGGTTTCCGGGTCCTCGGCGGTGATGCGGCACTCGATGGCGTGACCCGAGAGCTTCACATCGTCCTGGGTATAGCCAAGCGGCTGCCCGGCGGCGATGCGGATCTGCTCATGCACCAGATCGATGCCCGAGATCATCTCCGAGACCGGATGCTCCACCTGCAAGCGGGTGTTCATCTCGATGAAGGCGAATTGCCCATCCTGATACAGGAATTCCAGCGTGCCCGCGTTCCGGTAGCCGATTTTCTTCAGCGCCTGCGTCACCGTGGCACCCAGCGCCGCGCGCTGCTCGTGGGAGATCACCGGCGAGCCTGCTTCTTCCAGCACCTTTTGGTGGCGGCGCTGGAGCGAGCAATCGCGCTCACCCAGATGCACCACCTCGCCATGGTTATCGGCCAGGATCTGCAGCTCGATATGGCGCGGCTTGTCGAGGTATTTTTCCATATACACGGCGTTGTTGCCGAAGGCCGCCCCGGCTTCCGCCCGCGCCTCGCGCCATGCAGCTTCCAGCTCGTCGGCCGAGCGCGCCACCTTCATGCCGCGCCCGCCACCGCCGGCGGCGGCCTTGATCAGCACGGGGTAGAGAATCCGTTCCGCGACCTGGCGGGCCTCCTCCAGCGAGGCCAGCTCTCCCGGCGAACCCGGCACCAGCGGCACGCCGAGCTCATCCATGGTGGTCTTGGCGGTGATCTTGTCGCCCATCATGCGAATATGATTCGCCGTCGGGCCGATGAAGACCAAGTTATGCGCCTCCACCATGTCGGCGAAGGTGGCGTTCTCCGAGAGGAAGCCATAGCCGGGGTGGATCGCCTCGGCGCCGGTAATCAGCGCGGCGGAGATGATGGCCGGCATGTTGAGGTACGAATCCCGCGCGAGCGGCGGGCCGATGCAGACGCTCTCATCGGCAAGGCGGACATGCATGGCATCCGCGTCCGCCGTGGAGTGCACAGCCACTGAGGCAATGTCCAGCTCCCGGCAGGCGCGCAGGATGCGGAGCGCGATCTCGCCGCGATTGGCGATTAGGATTTTTTTGAACAAAATGGCTTACTCGACGATCAGCAGCGGCTCGTCGAACTCGACGGGGGCGCCGGAGGTCACGAGAATCTGCCTCACCACACCGGCGCGCGGCGCCTTGATCTGGTTGAAGGTCTTCATAGCCTCGATGAGCAGCAGGGTGGCCCCAGCTTCAACGGTCTGACCGACGGTAACATAAGGCGGCGTGCCGGGCTCGGCGGAGAGATAGGCAACACCCACCATCGGGCTCTTCACGGTGCCGGGGTTCTTTGCCGGGTCGGCGGCGGGGGCGGGCGCGGCGGGAGCAGGGGCGGCGGCCACGGCAACCGGGGCGGGTGCCGCCATTACCGGCATGCTCACCTGAGCGGCGGCGCGGGCCAGACGGACCTTGCGGTCGCCCTCTTCCAGCTCAATCTCCGACAATCCGGTCGCGTTCAAAAGCTCCGCGAGGTCGCGCAGGGTCTTGGGGTCGAATGACAGGCTCATTGATCTTCTTCTTCCAGAATGTCGGACAAAGCGATGAGCGCAAGCCTATAGCCCGCAAATCCCAGACCGCAAATCACCCCCGTGGCGGCATGCGACACGTAAGAATGCTGGCGGAACGGCTCCCGCTTATGAATGTTGGACAGGTGCACCTCAATGACCGGGATATCCAGCGCGGCCAGCGCATCCATCAGCGCGATCGAGGTATGGCTGTATCCGGCCGGATTGATGATAAGCCCGGCGGCGCTGGCACGCGCCTCCTGAATCCAGGTAATCAGCTCGCCTTCATGGTTGCTCTGGCGGAAATCGATGGACACGCCGAGCCCCTCGGCGGTCTCCGCGCAGAGGGTTTCCAGATCGTCCAGCGTGCCGGTGCCGTAGACCGCCGGTTCCCGTGTGCCCAGAAGGTTCAGGTTGGGTCCGTTGAGGACCAGGATGAGTGGTGCTGCCATGCTGGTGCTTGCGGTAGCATAATGGGATCGTAGCCGCCAAATTTTTGCGCATCTCCGGGCCTTGCGGGGCAGGGGACGGAACCCGATAATACCATACATGAGTAATACGCTTGAGCTTCTGGCCTTGACGGTGAACGGCGAGCCTATGCAGGTGCCGCCCGGCACCACGCTCGCCGGGCTGATCGCGCGGCTGGAGCTGGATACGCGCAAGGTCGCGGTGGAACGCAATCTCGAGATCGTGCCCCGCTCCACCTACGGCGCCGTGGCGCTGTCGGCGGGCGACGCACTTGAAATCGTGCATTTTATTGGTGGGGGCTAGACTATGGACGGCATGACGCAGACCGGCGACACCTGGACCGTCGCGGGGCGGACGTTTTCGTCGCGCCTGGTTGTTGGCACCGGCAAATATAAGGACCTGCCCACCACGGCGGCGGCCATTGAGGCCTCGGGCGCCGAGATGGTCACGGTTGCGGTGCGGCGGGTGAACCTCTCGGACCGCAACGCCCCGATGCTGCAAGATTACGTGAGCCCGCAGCATTACACCTACCTTCCCAACACCGCCGGCTGCTTCACCGCTGATGAGGCTGTGCGCACGCTGCGCCTGGCGCGCGAGGCGGGTGGCTGGAATCTGGTGAAACTGGAAGTGCTCGGCCCGCCGCCGCTGCTCTATCCGGATATGGCCGCCACCCTGCTGGCCGCCGAGGCGCTGATAAAAGACGGCTTCGAGGTCATGGTCTATTGTTCGGACGATCCGGTGGCCGCCAAGCGGCTGGAGGATATGGGCTGCGTCGCCATCATGCCGCTGGGCGCGCCCATCGGCTCCGGGCTCGGTGTGCAGAACCCGCTGATGATCCAGAGCATCATTGAGAACGCCAAAGTCCCGGTGCTGGTCGACGCCGGAGTCGGCACCGCGTGGGACGCCGCCTTTGCCATGGAGCTGGGCTGCGATGCCGTGTTGGTGAACTCCGCCATCGCCCTGGCGGACGACCCGGTGCTGATGGCCCGCGCCATGAAGGCCGGGGTCGAGGCCGGGCGCTTCGCCTTCCGCGCCGGGCGCATCCCCCGCAAGGGCTTCGCCAGCGCTTCCTCCCCTATGACCGGGCTGATCCGCTGAAGAGGTTTTTCCGCACCGCGCCGGAGCTAACGGCGAATTTCCTCGCCCCCTACCTCGTTTACCAGGCTGCTGACCCGCATTTAGGCGACACCGCCGCGCTAATCGTCTCCGCTCTGCCGCCGCTGTTGTGGAGCGGCGTCGAGCTGGTCCGGACAAGGCGGTTGGACGCCATCTCCATCCTGGTTGTCACCGGCATTCTGCTCACCGTGGCGGCTACCGCCATGGGCGGTTCGGCCAAGCTCATCCAGATCCGCGATGCACTGGTCACCGGCTGCATCGGGCTGCTGTTCCTGGCCTCGCTGGCGCTGAAAAAACCGATGATTTTCTACCTCGCCCGCGCCACCTCGGCCCGCAACACGGCGGCGGGGGCGGCGGCGTTCGAGGTCTTGTGGGACCGCCCCGGCATACCGGCGGTGTTCCGCATGATGACGGTGGTGTGGGGCCTCGGCCTCGTGGTGCAGACATCGGTGATGTGCTGGCTCGCCTGGGTCTGGCCGATCAGCCGCTATCTGCTGCTCTCGCCCCCCATTGGCTATGGCATTTTCGCCCTGCTTATGGGGTGGAGTCTGTGGTACGGCGCGCGGCGCAACGCGCTGAGTGAGTTTGCCCAGGCCCGCGCGGCGGCTAGGCACATGGAAAAAGCCTCTTAATCCGGGTTCCGCGGCACCCGGCATCCGGTCAGGATATGGCCATTATAGGGCTGCCATATCTGAGTTTGCCCCAGCAGCGGCAGGCCGACATAGCCGCGCAAATGCAGGTTATTCTGGGCGTCGAACGTCACGGTGGCCTGGAACACGCTGCCATCGCGCGGGTCTGTCACCGTGCCGTGCCAAGTCACGCTGCCATCGGACTCGGTTTCCGGCGCCACCTGAAAGATGATATCGCCGCATTGAGGCAGGCCGCGCCAGTCCTTCGGCATCGGGTCGGTCGGATGGTCGAACACCATGCCGATCAGTGTGCCGCAGATCTTGTCGCCGCAAGGGGCAACCTGCACCACGGCCTGCTGGTTGGCGGTGATCCAGTCCCCGGCGGGGAAAGTAGGATCAGCCGAGGCAGCATGCCCGAAAACGGCAGATGCGCCCAGACACAACGCGATGAACCAAAGCCGAAACAAAAATAGTCTCCCAGACGGAGCCCGAATTCTTGGTGCGTCCGCCAAAATGAACTAGCAGCTATCTAGGCCCTTGCCATGGTGGCGTGCAGGGGGGATGCTGCATTTCCCCCACGCTGTTGCAGAATAGCTGCAGGCGCGGTTCAGGTCAGGGCATCTGCCCCTTCGTGTCGAAACGCTGCCGTGCCGCTTCCACCTCCACCAGATTCTCCGCGGCCCAGACCCAGACGCCGCAAAACGCCGCTCCCAGCGTCAGGCCGCGCGGGGTGAGTGCGTATTCCACGCGCGGCGGCACTACCGGGTGGACCGTGCGGGTCAGCAGCCCGTCGCGCTCCATCTGCCGCAGCGTCTGGGTCAGCATTTTCTGGCTGATGCCCTCAACCAGCCGGGCGAGTTGGGTGAAGCGCAGCGTGCCGTGCTCGGTGAGGAATTCCAGCACGAGCATGGTCCATTTCCCGGCGACGCGCCCAATCAGCTCCACCACCAGCGCCTCCACGCGCGGGTCCGGCGCGGCATCGGCGTGCGCTTGCGCGAATAGCGCGCGGGTGTGGGCGAGTTGTTCGCCATCCGGGGGGCCGAAGACCATCATGCATGCTCTCCTTTTGGTAAGTATGTATTTTTCAGGTGCCTTCTTTCGAAAGGAGACCGCCCTTTCTACCTTGCGTGGCGGTACAGAAAAACAAGGAGCACAGCGTGAAAATAGCAGTTATCACCGGCGGCAGCCGTGGGCTTGGGCAGAACATGGCCCAGCATGTGGCGGCACAGGGGCATGGCGTGGTCATCACTTATAAATCCCGTGCGGCGGAGGCCGGGGAGGTGGTGCGGCGCATCGAAGCCGCCGGCGGCAAGGCGGCCGCGCTTCCGCTAGATGTCGCCCGCAGCGCGGATTTCCCCGCCTTCGCCATGGCGCTGCGCGGCGTGCTGCGGGATGTGTGGGACACGGAGGGTTTCGACTTTCTGGTTAACAACGCCGGTATCGGCACCAATGCCCCCTTCGCTGAAACCACCGAGGCGCAGTTCGACGAGCTGGTGGCCATTCATTTGAAGGCACCGTTTTTTCTCACCCAGGCGCTGCTGCCGGTGCTCCGTGATGGTGGGCGGATCGTAAACGTCTCCTCCGGCCTGGCGCGCTTCACCCTGCCCGGCTACGCCGCCTACGCCGCCATGAAGGGCGGGGTGGAAGTGCTGACCCGCTACATGGCCAAGGAGCTAGGGGCGCGCCGGATCAGCGTGAACACCATCGCGCCGGGGGCCATAGAGACCGATTTCGGCGGCGCCGCGGTGCGCGACAACCCGCAAGTCAACCAGTTCATCGCCGCCCAGACGGCGCTGGGCCGGGCCGGGCTGCCGGACGACATCGGCGGCGCGGTGGCCGCCCTGCTCGGCGGTGGAACCGGCTGGATCAATGGTCAGCGCATCGAGGTCTCAGGCGGCATGTATCTCTGATCAGCTCAGCTGCAGGCCATACTGCGTGTAGCCGCTCCCGGTATCGCCCAGGCTGGCGATGCCGGGCTGGCGTAGTAGATATTTCGCCGCCGCCGGAGCGCTTTGGAACGTCACCGTCACCGGCGCGCCGACAGGCGCGAAGGACCATACTTCCGGCGTTGCCACGGTAATCTCCTGCTGCGTCAGTATATAGCGCACGATCACATCCCGGATCTGGTCCGGCGCGCGCAACACCACATCGGCGGGGTCGTGCACAATGCCGCCGCTATCCGCCCGGTAATTATTGGTGACGACGAAG
>JAQUAC010000133.1 GCA_028687415.1 Acidocella sp.
GCCCCCGGCCAGAAGACCGAAATGCTGCATCGCTTTTCCACCGTGGCGGGTGAGCGCGGCGCGGCGGATGCCGAGCGCGACGTGCGCGGCTTCGCCATGAAATACTACACCGAGGAAGGCAACTGGGATCTGGTAGGCAATAACACGCCAGTATTCTTCATCCGCGACGCGCTAAAGTTCCCGGATTTCATCCATACCCAGAAGCGCCACCCAGTGACCAATATGCGCTCACCAACCGCGATGTGGGATTTCTGGTCGCTGAGCCCAGAGAGTTTGCATCAGGTGACAATCCTGATGTCCGATCGCGGGTTGCCGCAGGGGCACCGCTTCATCAATGGCTATGGCAGCCATACTTACAGCTTCATCAACGCTGCGAATGAGCGGCATTGGGTGAAATTCCATTTCAAGACACAGCAGGGCCACAAATTCTGGACCAACGCGGAAGCGGCGGAAGTGGTCGGGCGCGACCGAGAATCCGCGCAGCGCGATCTGTACAACGCCATCGAGGCCGGGGATTTCCCGAAATGGACGGTGCAAGTGCAGATCATGCCCGAGGCGGATGCGGAAAAGACGCCGTATAATCCTTTCGATTTAACGAAGGTCTGGCCGCATTCGGATTACCCGGTGATTGATGTGGGTGTGCTGGAGCTGAACCGGAATCCGGACAATTATTTCGCTGAGGTGGAACAGGCATCGTTCTCCCCCTCCAACGTGGTGCCGGGCATTTCCTGGTCGCCGGACAAGATGTTGCAGGCGCGCATCTTCTCCTATGCCGACGCACACCGCTACCGCGTGGGCACGCATTACGAGGCCCTGCCGGTGAACCGCCCGCGCTGCCCGGTGCATAATTACCATGCCGACGGCGCGATGCGCTTCGACGTGCCGAAAGGCTACGATGCATATTACGAGCCGAACTCTTTCAACGGCCCGAAGGAGGATCCGTCCGTGAAGGAGCCACCGCTGAAGATCTCCGGCGACGCGGACAGGTACAACCACCGCGAAGGCAATGACGATTACGGCCAGGTGCGGGATTTGTATAATCTGTTCGATGCCGGGCAGCGCGCGCGGCTGTTCTCCAACTATGCCGATGCCATGGACGGCGTGCCGGATGAAATCATCCAGCGCCAAGTTGGGCATTTGAACAAGGTGGACCCGAGCTACGGCGCTGGCGTGCTGGCAGCCGTAGCGAAGAAACGCGCACAAGCCCAAACCCAGGCGGCTGAGTAAGGTTTGAAAACGGCGGCGCCCTGCGAGGGGCGCCGTTTCTTCACGCCGCTTTTTTCAGCCTATCCCGGAACACCTTCCGTAACTTGGCGATCTTCGGCTCGATCACGGCCTGGCAGTACCCGGAATACGGATTGCGCACGAAATAATCCTCATGCTCAGCCTCAGCCGGATAAAAAATACCCATCGGTGAAATTTCCGTGACGATCTTGCCCCAAACCGGCGTGAACTCCTCCACAATCTTCCGCGCCGCCGCTTCCTGCTCAGGCGAGGCGTAATAAATCGCGGAGCGATATTGCGTGCCCACATCCGCACCCTGGCGGTTCAGCGTCGTCGGGTCATGGATAGTGAAGAACACCCGCAGCAGATCGTCATAGGAGATCACGGCGGGGTCGAATTCCACCCGCACCCCCTCGGCATGGCCGGTGGTGCCAGTGCACACCTGCCGGTAGCTGGGGTTGGCCACATGCCCGCCCGCGTAGCCGGACTGCACGTTCACCCCCCCGGCCAGCTCGTCGTACGCGGCCTCCAGGCACCAGAAGCACCCGCCCGCCAGAAACGCGGTCTCAGTCATCCAACCCTCCCATCTCGCACAGCACGGCCCAATGCGCGGCGCTCACCGGCGCCACGGAGAGCCGGGAGAGCCGCACCAGGGCCAGTTCCTCCAATCTGGGGTCGGCCTTGATCGCGGCAAGGGTCACGGGCTTGGGCAGAGGGCGCACGGCCTTCATATCCACGCACACCCAGTTGCCGCTCTCAGCGGTGGGGTCCGGGTAGGCTTCGCGCGCCACCTCCACAATACCGACAATCTCCTTGCCGACATTGGAATGGTAGAAGAACGCGCGGTCGCCCAGCTTCATCGCGGCCAGATTCTTCTTGGCCAGATGGTTGCGCACGCCCGTCCAGGGCTCCACGCCGTTCTTCACCTGCTCGTCCCAGGAGAATGCATCGGGTTCGGATTTCACCAGCCAGTAATTCTTCATGTAAAGAACTGTACCCAAATTTCACGCCGCTTCAAATTTGCCAGCTCATCGCTTAAGACCATAGGCATGAACGAAAACGTCCTGAACGGTACCCGCGGGGAGAAAAGCGGCGGCTGGTTGCATTATTTCGCCAATCCCGGGCGCTTCATGCGTGTTGCCCGCCCGGCACTGCCGTGGCTTGCCGCGTTTTCAGTGGCGCTCACTGCCTGCGGCATCATCTGGGGCTACCAGTTCGCCCCCGCCGACTGGGAGCAGGGCGATGCCGCGCGCATCATGTATGTGCATGTACCCGCCGCCTGGGCCGCCATGTCCGGCTACGCGGCTCTGGCCGTGTGCTCGCTGCTCTCCATCGTCTGGCGGCACCCGCTGGCCGACATCGCGGCGGAGGAGATCGGCCCGGTGGGTGCCGGGTTCACTTTCGTCTGCCTGGTCTCCGGCTCGCTCTGGGGGCGGCCAATGTGGGGGGCCTATTGGGTGTGGGATGCACGGCTGACCTCCGTGCTGCTCCTATTCTTCCTGTATCTCGGGCACATCGCGCTCATCCGCGCGTTTGACAACAAGGCCCACGGCTACCGCGCCGCCGCCATTCTGGCGCTGGTGGGCGCCATCAATCTGCCCATCATCGTGTTCTCCGTGCAATGGTGGAACACGCTGCACCAGGGCAACACCATCTCCTTCTCGGGCGGGTCGAAAATCTATGTCACCATGCTCTACCCGCTGCTCATCTCGTCGCTGGGGTTCTATATGAGCTTCTTCACCCTGGTGGTGGCGCGCATCTGCGCCGCCATCGCCGAACGCAAAACGCGCAGCCTGCTGCTGGCCGCGGCGGAGCAGACGCCATGAATCCCTGGCCTTTCATCAACGGCGCTTACGGCGTAACGGTGCTGTTCCTCATTGGAGCTGGCGTGCTCACCTGGGCGCGCTACCGCCGCGCCCTGGCCCGGCTAACCCAGGCGGAAAAACTGTAATGCGCAAGCCGAAAACACGGCGGCTGTACCTCGTGCTGGCATGCGGGCTGTGTCTGGGTGCCGCAGTGGGGCTCATGCTTGCGGCGTTCTCCTCCACGCTCACCTACTTTCTCTCCCCGCGCGAGGTGCTGGTGAAGCACCCCGCCCAGGGCCTGACCTTCCGCCTCGGCGGCATCGTGCAGATGGGAACCGTCAAAACCACCGATATCGCCGGTGTGCCGACCACGCTCTTTCACGTCACCGATGGCCGTGCCGCCGTGCCGGTGGTGTTCACCGGCGTGCTGCCGGATTTGTTCCGCGAGGGCCAGGGCGTGGTCGCCATCGGGTCCATGGCGCCGGGCGGGGTGTTTCAGGCTGATGAGGTTCTGGCCAAGCACGGCGCCGCTTATATGCCCAAGGATGTCGAGCAATCGCTGAAGGAAGCCGGGAAGTGGGACCCGAAATACGGCCCGCCCCCCGCCGCCGATACGTGGAACACCATGCAGGTGAAGGCAGGCTCATGATCCCAGAACTCGGACATTTCGCCCTGGCCTGCGCCGTGGCCCTTGCCATCGCGCAAGGTGTGGTCGGCATTTTTGGCCCCAGCCTGCGTGATGCGCGGGCCCTGCGCGCCGCCCCGGCCTTGGCGTTCAGCCATTTCCTGGCCATTGGGCTGTCCTTCCTGGCGCTGGTCTGGGCCGGGGTGGTGTCCGATTTCACGGTGGAGAACATCGCGGATTTCTCATCATCCGCCGTGCCGCTGGTCTACCGCATCTCCGGTATATGGGGGAATCACGACGGCTCCATCCTGCTCTGGTGCCTCATTCTCGCGCTCTGCGGGCTGGCGGTGGCGGTGTTCGGGGGCAATCTCCCGGCCAGCTTGCGCTCCCGCGTGCTGGGCGTGATGGGGCTGGTCTCCGGCGGGTTCCTGCTGTTCACGCTCACCGTGTCGGACCCATTCACCCGGCTCTGGCCCCCGCCACTGGACGGCGCCGGGGTGAACCCCATCCTGCAAGACCCTGGCCTCGCCTTCCACCCGCCGGTTCTCTACACCGGCTATGTCGGGTTCTCGGTCGCCTTCGCCTTCGCCATCGCGGCGCTCATTGAGGGCCGCATAGATGCCGCCTGGGGCCGTTGGGTACGCCCCTGGGCGCTCATCTCCTGGTGTTTTCTCACCAGCGGCATCGCGCTGGGCAGCTGGTGGTCTTATTACACGCTGGGCTGGGGCGGATACTGGTTCTGGGACCCGGTGGAAAACGCCTCCCTGCTGCCCTGGCTCACCGGCACGGCGCTGCTTCACTGCGCCATTGTGGTGGAAAAGCGGGAGGCGCTGAAAGCCTGGACGGTGCTGCTCGCCATCGCCACCTTTTCGCTCAGCCTCACCGGCACCTTCCTGGTGCGCTCGGGCATTCTCAACTCCGTGCATAGTTTCGCCGCGGCCCCTGACCAGGGGCTGTTCATCCTGGCACTGCTGGGGCTAACCATTGGCGGCTCATTGCTGCTCTTCGCCATCCGCGCCCCGGTGCTGGCCGCCACGGGCATTTACGCGCCCATCTCGCGGGAGAGCGCGCTGGTGCTGAACAACGTGTTCCTCTGTGCCATCGCCGCGGTGGTGTTCACCGGCACGCTGTACCCGCCTTTCGCCAATCTGTTGTTCGGCATCCAGCTCTCCGTTGGCGCGCCGTTCTTCAACCAGACGGTACTGCCGCTGACCGCCCCCATCATCGTGGCGATGGGCGTGGGGCCGCTGCTGGCCTGGAAACGTGCCGATTTGCTGCCTGTGCTGCAACGCCTCTGGCTCGCCGGGGCTGCGGCGGCGATCGTGTTCCTGGCCGTCGCCGCCAGCCGCCATGTCATTGCCGGGGTAGGCTTGGCGGGCGGGGTTTGGGTGGTGGTGTCAGCCCTTATCGACCTCGGCGGGCGCGTGCGCCTATTCCGCGTGCCGTTGGGACAGTCTCTGGCCCGCTTTGTTACCCTGCCGCGCGCCGCCATCGGCGCGGCTTTGGGGCATATTGGCTTCGGCGTGACCGTGCTCGGCATCGCGGGCATGACCCTGGCGGTGCAGAAGGTCGTGATCCTGCAACCTGGCCAATCCACCGAACTCGGTGGTTACACCTGGACCTTGCAGGACATTCACGATGCCCCCGGCCCGAACTACACCCAGCGCGTGGCGGACATCACCCTGAGCCAGAACGGCGAGCCGTTCCTGACCCTGCACCCGTCCCGCCGGAATTTCATGGCACAGAAGGTCACCACCAACGACGCCGCCATCCATACCAACGGCTTTCAGGACATCTACGCCGTGTTTGCGGACGAGCCCGCAGGCGGCGGCGCGGAGCTGCGCCTCAACCGTCACCCCATGGCCCCCGAGATCTGGTTCGGCGGGCTGATCATGGCGCTGGGTGGGTTTCTCTCGCTGTCCGACCGCCGTCTCCGCGTCGGCGCCCCCGCCCGCCGCAAAGCGGCTGAAGGGGCTGTGGCCTGATGTCTCCCTGGCGCCGCCGCCTGCTCTTCGGCATTCCTCTCGCCCTGGCCGCTGCCGGGGGCGAGGCGTTTTACGTCATTCTCCGTCGCATGCAGAACAACAGCTATGACCCGCATGCCTTGCCCTCGCCGCTCATCGGCAAGCGTCCACCCGCCTTCACTCTGCCGGGGGCAAACGGCATGCAGGGTTTCTCCAATACCGACTTCGCCGCCCCGCCCCGCCCGATGCTGGTGAACTGGTTCGCCTCCTGGTGCGCGCCCTGCCTGCAAGAGGCGCCGATGCTGCATGCCCTGGCCACCCTGGGCGTGCCCATCTGGGGCATCGCCTACCAAGACGCCCCCGCCGACCTCGCGCAATTTCTGGCGCGGAACGGCACCCCCTATCAGCGCCTCGCCGCCGATGCCTCCGGCCTCACCGCTATAAACTGGGGCGTGTACGGCGTGCCAGAGACGTATCTTATCGACAAGACTGGCATCGTGCGCTGGCGCTTTGCCGGGGCCCTGACCCAAGATGTGGTCAACGCCCAACTCGTCCCCCTGCTCAAGCAATACTCATGAGGCGGTTGCTCTTCTTGGCAGCCCTGCTGCCCGCCCTCGCCTTCGCGCAAGATACCGTGACCCGTGACGGCGTGACCCTGACCGCAACCCAGGAAGCCCGCGCCGAGACCATTGGCGATCAACTCCGCTGCCTGGTCTGCCAGAATGAGAGCATCGAGGATTCCTCCGCCAGCCTCGCCAAGCAACTGCGCGTCATCATCCGGAACCAAGTGGTGCAGGGCGTGCCGGATAAGAGCATTCTGAACTACATGGTGCAGCGCTACGGCATTTTCGTACTGCTGAAGCCG
>JAQUAC010000134.1 GCA_028687415.1 Acidocella sp.
GCAGCCCGGTGAGACGCACGGTGGGGGCCAGCGTTGGGCGGCGCGGCGTGTGCCGTTCATGTGTGTGGATTTGTAAAAACGCCGTGCCGGCCATGATGCCGAGGCAGAGTATGTCCTGAAAGAAATCGCTGCTGAGCGGTGCGTCGAAAACATGCACCCAGACCAGCCCCGCCCCGGCGCCGAGCACCGCGCAGACCCGCGCCAGCGTGTAAAGGGTGAGGCCAAGGTGCCAGTCCACCAGATTCACCGCCGGCTGTAACATCCGGTCGATGATGAAATCATCCACGCTACGCGCGGTGCTGACGAGTCTACTGGCCAATGCTCAGAATATCCTTGTTTTCACCTTTATTGTTTTTAGTGTCCGCCGCAGAGAGCCTTGCGCCGCCGTGAGCGCTTGCCTTGCCTCTTCGGCGCTCAACCGGCGCATCAACATCAGCGCGGCTGTCTTAACATGCATATCGCAGGCGCTGAGTGCAAGGGCCGCGCTGGCCTCATCTGCCCCAGTTATATGCCGCACCATGGCCAGCGCCCGGCGGCGCAGCTTGGCGTTGCTGGCGCGCATATCCACCATATACGGGCCGTAGGTTTTGCCGAGCCGGATCATCACCGCCGAGGAGAGGGTGTTGAGTGCCATCTTCTGGGTAGACCCGGCGGAGAGGCGCGTGGACCCGGCGATGATCTCCGCGCCCGAGGCGATGGCCACGGGAATATCGGCGGCCTGCTCCATGGCCGCGCCCGGATTGTTGAAGATAGCGCCGGTTAGCCCGCCCAAGACGCGGGCATGGGCCAGGGCGGCCAGGGTGAAGGGTGTGGTGCCGGAAGCGGCGATGCCGACCAGCGCATCTCCAGGCCCGAAGCCATGCACCTCCAGCGCCGCCACGGCGGCTTCCTCATCGTCCTCGGCTCCCTCCGCCGCCTGAATGAAGGCATTCGGCCCACCCGCCAGCAGTGGGATAATCAGTCCTTCCTCCACGCCGAATGTCGGGCGGCATTCCACCGCGTCCAGAAACCCCAGGCGCCCGGAGGTGCCTGCCCCGGCATAGAACAGCCGCCCGCCCGCCAGCAGCCGCTCCGCCACCGCATCCACGAGCCGCGCCAGGGCAGGGGCGGCGGCGGTCAAAGCTTGTTGCGCGGCGGCCTCTTGCGCCAGAAAGCTCCGCACGATCTCTAGCGTCGGGCGTTCGTCCAGATCCGCCAGCTCGTCGCGCGGCGTCTCCGTGCTCCGCCGCGCCGTTGTAGCCGTGGTGGCCACGCCTGCCGTCCAGACACGCTGGACGCAAAAATCATCGCTCCACCAGACGAGATCCGCCCGCGCTCCTGGCGCGAGCACGCCCCGGTTCAGCCCCAAAGCGGCAGCGGGGCGCGATGTCGCGGCGGCCAGCGCCACTTCAGGCGTCACTCCGGCGGTGATGAGCCGCCTGACCCCCTCATCCAGCGTGATCCCGGCCCCGGCGATGGTGCCATCCGCCCGCAGCCCCACGCCCTGCTTCCCCATAACCACGCGGCCGCCGCCAAATTCCGTCTCAGCCCCCGGCTCCAGCCCAGCCACGAGAATCGAATCCGTAACCGCGACGGCACGCGGACAGGCGGCGAAGGCGAGGTGCAGAATTGCCGGGTCCACATGCACGCCATCAACGATCAGGCAGGGGAACAGCCGTGCATCCGTCAGCGCCACGCCCGGCGCGCCGGGGGCGCGGTGCCCCAGCGGCGATTGTGCGTTGAACACATGCGTGACCAGCCGCGCCCCGGCATCGGCCCCGGCACGCATCTGCGCCGAATCCGCCGCCGTATGACCCAGTGAGACCGTGACCCCCGATTCGGTGAGCCGCCTGATCGCCGCCAGAGCGTGCGGCAGCTCCGGCGCCAGTGTGACCAGCCGCAGCACGCGCTGCATCTCTTCAATTAACAGCTCATCCAGCGCTGATTTGTCCGGCAGGCGCAGCCACTCGGCTTGGTGTGCGCCGCGCTTCTCCGGCGCCAGAAATGGCCCCTCCAGATGCAGCCCGAGAATCGCCCCGTGCCGCGCCATGGCCTGAGCCACGCCCCGCGCCGCCACGTGCAGTGCGCGAATCGGCGCGGTAATGGCGGTGGGCAGCACCGAGGTCACGCCCCGCGCCGCTAAGCCATTGATAAAAATATCCCATTCCGCCGGGCTGGCGGTGGCGCAATCTACCCCGAAGGCGCCATTATTGTGCAGATCAATCAGCCCCGGCGCGATAAAGCCATGCGTGAGGTGAATGTCTGCTTCCACGTCTTTGTCGTGAATTTGTAGAATACGGCCGTTTTGCACGGTCACGGCACCTGGGCCGGTAAACTGCTCACCCAGGAAGAGACGCGGCGCGGAGATGATCATATTGGCCCAAATGCTGGTGCCGGGTGAGGGAAACGACTGAATCGTCCGGTACCCCGCAGAAAACCTTGAGTTTTTCACTCGCTGTGACCCCGTTGTGTACCTGTTCCGTGGCCGTGGCAAGGGGGGAGGGGCGGAGTACCTTGAGTGCCAAGTGCGTCGGAGCCCCGGCCATTGGAGACCAGGGCTTGCCGTAGACTTGGGATCGTTCTGTGCCCAGCCCGTTAAGGCTCACGCCCTTGTGGAACGCGCACGGTGAGGAGGCATTCGGCGTATGTGTCCAAGATCCACTTTTTCGTTGTGGTATGCGTAATAGGGTTAAGCCCGATGACTTTCTTCCCTTCCACAATAGCGATGCTTTGAAGCAGCTTAAATGCCACTTCTTCTGGTGTCCCTTCTCCCAATTTCAGTACATTTTCTGCCATAATAACCTCCAGTAATGTTGGTGCCCTCCAACGATACTTGTCATGCTTGTAAGTAACAAATCGGCCTCAACCGGGTGAGGCAAGGAGTTGGCGTTCTTACTGAAGGCCCACCTCGCGGTTTTCTCATGGAGGCTGGGGCCTACCCGGTGGGTGAATTTTCAGGCCGCCGTCCGTCACGCTAAGCGCGGGATAACATGACAACACAACAACGGTTTAGCCGCCAATTTTGGAATGCTTTTGCAGACCCCCGGTGGTGTCGTTTCCCGTCATCTGAAAATCTTCTCGCGTCTCGCCGCCTGCGCGTTGTCATCGCGCTACCTGACTTGGCGCTGTCGTGCGGTCTTGGTCATGGGTGTGATGATGGTGGTGGCAGACATACAGCGGCGATAGTGACGCGCTCGGGCGCGTAGCAGTGACCATGCCAGCCGGTGGCGGCCAGTTATGCATCCCCGGAATCGTCGAGATTCGATAAAGGCGCAGGTATCGCCTGCTGCCTGCTATTATGCTCATCGACAACGAGCATTGACGGTGAGCATACAGCATGGCTGAGAACTTCGTGACCTATATTCGTGTCAGCACTGAGAAGCAGGGCCGTAGCGGTCTCGGGCTAGAGGCGCAGCAGCAAGCCGTCTCGGCCTATATGGCGGCACACCCCGGCAAGGTGGTGGCCTCGTTCGTGGAGGTGGAGTCTGGGAAGCGCAATGACCGCCCGGAACTGGCCAAGGCGCTGGCTGCCTGCAAGCTGAAAGGCGCAACGCTCATTGTCGCCAAGCTGGACCGGCTGGCCCGTAATGCCCGCTTCCTGTTGTCTGTGGTGGAAGGCACCGGGGAGGGCGGGGTGGTGTTCTGCGATATGCCCCAAATACCAGCCGGGCCGGTGGGCAAGTTTCTGGTGACGCAGATGGCCGCCGTGGGTGAGTTGGAGGCGGGGCTTATCAGCGCCAGGACCAAGGCGGCGCTGGCAGCGGCGAAGGCGCGGGGCAGGGTCTTGGGTGGATACCGGGGCGGCCCCAAGGCCGATACCGCCAGGGCTGCTGAGGCCCGTTCCCAGCAGGCCGATGCTTTCGCGGCCCGTGTGCGGCCTATGGTGGCCGACTTCCAGAGCCAGGGCATGTCTCTGCGCCAGATTGCGGCCCGGCTGACCGATGAGGGCGTGGAGACCGCGCGGGGCGGCGTCTGGACGGCTGATGCGGTGCGGCGGGTGATGCTGAGGGCGGCTGTATAGGCCGGGAGGGCGGCGACAAAATTTAATTTTGGCACATTCCGGCACATTGCCTCTCAGAGCTTCCCGAGCAGTTGATTTTCCTCCGCTATTTCCTTTGGAGGGCCAACCTAAGCAACAAGCCTAAGAGGCTTGTGACACTGCCTTAGAAGGGGTTGTCTTAGATTCTACCATCGTGATTATCGACGTTCCGCGTCGCGGGGATGCGGCTAGGTCAAGATACCGGCTATATGTGTCGGTGGATTTGACCTTGTTTTGAAGAGGGAAATTCGATGGTTGAAGTAGAGCGGCGCGTTTGGTCCCCGGCGTTTAAGGCTGAGGTGATGGCTACGGCTGAGGAGTGCGGCTTGCCCGGTGAAATCACGGACGACTTGGAGGAGGGCTTCAGCTTTTTCACAGCGCGGGACACTGTTGGCACAGACCAAGACGGAGATGGTCCCATTCCGCCACGGTGGAACCTTGAGCATGACAACGGCGTTTGGAGGCTGTCAGACAATGGCCGCCATCAAGGCCAATGGAACGCTGTTGCATACCGTATGAAAACCTTCAGCACCTTGGGGGACGCCATGTCTGCGGTCAGTTATGCCCGCGCACTTACGGCGGAGACTGACAAGGCGGCCAGGGCAGCCATTGCTTTCCGTGATTATGTGTATGGCGCGGAAATCGAGGGGCTGAAGGCGGCCTAATTGCACCGCTCTCAAGGCTTGTTGCTTAGGTTCTGGAGCCATTCTGAGAGGCGTACAGGGTGGTCATTAGTTTCCGCTACCCCAAGAAGGGGGGAGGCGAGAGGCCGTTCCCAGGGTCGCTATAAGGCTTCTAGGGCCGTGCACGATTTTTCGACCTTGTAGGAGAAGAACCGAGCTCGGCGAGATGCATTTTGTGTCAGCGGAGCGGGGGCGCGCCGGGCCGTCCTGATGGGCTGTTCGCGTCTCCATATTAAGCCGCCAGCACGCACAGTGGCGGCGTTACCCACCAATACGAACAGGATAAAAGACAATGACAACGGTACACATCACTACCCCGAACACTCCCGCCCCGGCCATGTCGCTCGGGGATGAGCAATGCCTATGGACTATCGCCGAAGCGATGCGGGTGGAGACGTTCAAGGCCACGGGCGAGGCTCATGTAGACGGCTCGCGGGAGAGCGCAATCCTCTTTGCCGTGCGCTTCGCTGCGGCTGTAGTGCAAATTATGGACGCTCAGGGCAGCGATGCGGCGACGTTCAAAGATCGTGTGGAGGATGCTGCGGCTGAAATTTCAGCCGAGGTGATCGAAGAAGAAGCAGAACGGATCAGGCTGCTAAGGATGGGGAACAAGCTGGCGGATGGCATACACCGCGTGTTGCCGCCCGAGGACTTGACTATGCTTGATAGGGCATGTGGCGCGCCCTAAGCGCCGCAACGGCAGGATAACGAACGGCCCAAGGCCCCCGGTGGAGACGCTGCGGGGCCTTATCTGTTTCCGAGAGGCGACGCGCGGCGTCATGCCGCCGCTGCATGTATATTCCACCTAATAGAGAGAAACCCGCGCGCACCACGTCGCAGGGCCTCTGGCCGCACCGGGCCGCCCCAGAAGGCGGCTTGATCTTTTTGTTCGACTGTTGGCGTGCGGGCCGCAGCGGCACCACCATAAATAGAGAGACTAACCATGAAAGAACACACGCTGAACCGCGTGGCGTTTCGCATGCGCGAACGCGACGAACGGAATCTGCTGACCATCGCTCAAGGGTTGCAGGGGAGAGGGGTGATATTCGCTACCAAGACCGAGGCGCTTAGGACGGCGCTAGAGTTTGCCGCAGGGCGCTTGCCGGAACTGCTGAGCGTGGAGGCTGGCCGATGAGCCTTGTTCCGGTAAACCCGCCACTGCCGCCGCGTGCGCCCCGCAAAGCTGTGCCGCGCCCCGTTGCTGAAGTGGCCGAGCGATTCGAGGAGAACGGCGTAGCCCGCGTCCGGGTGCCGCTCTCAGGCAAGCACGGCATTGGCTTTTCGATGAAGCTGGATGAAGCCGATTGGGACGACATCCGGGCACGTGGTTGGCCGTTTTTCAGCATCGTGGTGCCTTGCGGAGACGCCCGCCGGGCTGGGTACGTCTCCACGGCCAGTAGGCCGATCAGCACGGATGGCAACGCTGTCAACCTTGCACGGTTCATCATGCAACCGGCGGGACCGCATGAGCATGTCGGCTATATCGACGGTGACGAGTTCAACCTCACACGGGAAAACTTGTGCATCCATAATGCCTCGGAATGGAGCCAGTGGGGATACACCCGAGCGGCGATGCAATGCGCAAAGGGCGAGGAACTAGGCGTTCCCTGGGCCTGAACACCGTTCCCTTTAATTCGGACAACCTAAAGCCCCCGGCGGAAACGCTGGGGGTTTTGCTTTTGAGAGATGATGATGAACACGAATATGACCCCCAAAGCCCTGAAGATGACGACGCTAGGCAGGCTGCTGGACCGTGAGTTCCCGCCG
>JAQUAC010000135.1 GCA_028687415.1 Acidocella sp.
GGTCCAGGCGGCGGGCGGGGTGAACCCTGCCCCGCCGCGCTCAAACCACATCACCCGCAGCCCGGCAATGCCCGCTGCCGTCAGCCGCGCCCCGAAATCCGGCGGCACCGTGCCCAGATCCTCCCCCAGAATCACTGCCTTGTGCCGCCAGGATTCCAGCGTGACGAGGCGCAGCAGCTCATCCACCGGCATGTCGATATACGCGCCCTCGGCCGACGCCCTGCCCCGCGGCACCACCCAGAGCCGGGAGAGCCCCATCACATGGTCAATACGCACGCCCCCGGCATGGCGCAGCGCATGGCGCAGCATCTCTATGAACCCCGCGAACCCGCTGCGCCGCAGCCCGCGCGGCGAAAAGCTGGTAATGCCCCAGGCCTGCCCCTCGCGGTTGAGCAAATCCGGCGGCGCGCCGATCTCCAGCCCCGCCAGCATCTCCGCCTGCCGGCTCCAGCTCTGGCTCCCTGCATGGTCCGTGCCCACGGCCAGATCCGCGATCAGCCCTATCTTTGCCCCCGCCGCCTTCGCCGCCGCCTGCGCCGCGCCCAGATCCTGCCCGGCGCGGAATTGCAACCAGGCGTGAAACGCCACGAGGTTCTCGTTCTCCTCCACAAAGCGCACCACCGCCGGGTTCTCCGGGTGGCGGTACGCCTCCGGCCAGTTGCGCCAGTTCAGCGCCGCCGGGTTGTTGCGCGTCAACACCTCCGCCAGCGCCTCGAAAACCGCGTGCCGCTCCAGCCCCACGCCACTCTCCGCCCGGAACGCCGCCAGCCCGGCATGGTCATGGCTATGGGCGAAATCCTCCCGCAGCGCCGCCAGCTTCCGCGCCGCCGCGCCCGGCCAGTCGATCAGCGCGCCCTCCTCATCCGGCATGTCGCGCGCGATGTGCAGCACATTCAGCGCCGCCCGGCTGCTGGGCGCGTAAGGCCCGTAACGGTTCACATCCGCCGCGAACAGCGCATGCGCGGGGCTGATGCCGATGGCCGCCGCCCCATGCCGCGCCGCCGCCCGCGCGAATTCCTCCAGCGCCCGGAAATCCCCTATGCCCCCGCCTTGCGCCCGCCGCAGCCCATAAAGCTGCACCGTCAGCCCCCAGAGTTTTTCACCGCCCCCCGCATCCTCCAGCGTGTAGGCGCGGCTTCGCGCCACCGCGAGCACCGTCTCCGCCCCGCCATACTCCAGCCGGTGATAGCCGGGCTCGGCAATGCCGGGCAGCACCACGCCAGTGCCCTCCAGCACCCCGCCTCCTTCCAGACGCACGCAGTAAGCGCCGGGCCTGGGCAGGGCGGTCTCCTCCCCCACCCAGACGGTCAACAATGGCGGCAGGCCGGGCAGCGGCTCATCCTCGCCCAGCGCGTCCAGCACGGCGCGCAGGCTGTCATCGCTCACAATCTGTTCCTGCCCGAACACATCCCGCCATTGCAGGGCAATGCCCGCCGCCCGCGCCCGCTCATGCAATGTCAACATGCGTCCTCCTCCTCCGCCTGCCGCATATAAATCACGCCCAGCGGCGGCAACGTCAGGCATAGCACCCCGTCCGCCGCCCGCAGCCGCCCCGCATTACCCGCGAAGCCACCGCCGAACGCGGGTGAATCGGAGTTAAAAATCTCCTCCCATTCCCCGCCCGGCACCCGCATCGTGTAATCCTGGCGCTGCGCATCGCCGAAATTGCACACCACCAGCACCGGCGATTCCGGTGGCGCCAGCCGCAGAAACGCGAATACGCTCCGCTCGCGGTCATCGCTCACCACCCAGGCAAAGCCGTCCGGCTCGTCATCCAGCCGGTACAAAGCCGGGTTGCCGCGCAACGTCGCGTTCAACGCCCGTACTTCCTCCCGCACCCCCTCATGCCGCGCATCCGCCAGCAACTGCCAGGACAATTCGGCATCATGGTTCCATTCCGCGGGTTGGCCGAACTCGCAGCCCATAAACAGCAGCTTGCCCCCCGGATGCGCCCACATGAACGCCAGATACGCCCGCAGATTGGCGAAGCGCTGCCGGTCATCCCCCGGCATGCGCCCAAACAGCGAGCCTTTCCCGTACACCACCTCGTCATGCGAGATCGGCAGCACGAACCGCTCCGAGAACGCATACACAAGCCCGAAGGTGATGCGCTCATGCACCGCCCCCCGCTCTGACGGCGGCGTGTGGATATAATCCAGCGTGTCGTGCATCCAGCCCATGTTCCATTTATGGGTGAAGCCCAGCCCGCCCGCAGCCGCCGCGCGCGTCACCCCCGGCCAGGCGGTGGATTCCTCCGCGATCAGCAGCGCCCCAGGGCAGCGCCCCCGCAAGGCCTCTGAAAGCTCCTGAAAGAACTGCACGGCCTCCAGATTCTCCACGCCGCCATGGATATTCGGTATCCACTCCCCCGGCTGGCGCGAATAATCGCGGTAGAGCATGGAGGCCACGGCATCCACGCGCAATCCGTCCGCACCGTATTGCTCCAGCCAAAACAGCGCGTTGGCGATGAGGAATTGCCTCACCTCCGGCCGCTTGAAATTATAGACCAGCGTGCCCCATTCCTGGTGAAACCCCTCGCGCGGGTCCTCGTACTCATAGAGGCAGGTGCCATCGAACACCGCCAACCCGTCCGCATCGGCGGGAAAATGCGCGGGCACCCAGTCCAGAATTACCCCCAGCCCGGCGGCGTGGCAGGCGGTCACAAACCGCGCGAAATCCTCCGGTGCCCCCATGGCGGGCATGGGCGCGAACATGCCGACCGGCTGGTAGCCCCAGGAGCCGCCAAAGGGGTGCGCCATCACCGGCAGCAGCTCGATATGCGTGAACCCAAGCTCCGTCACATACGGAATCAGCCGCGCCGCCAGCTCGTCCCAGCCCAGAACGCCGCCATCCTCCCGCCGCATCCAGGAGGGCGCATGCACCTCATAGATGCTCATCGGCCCCACCGCCGCTTGGCCCCGCGGCACGGGCGGAAACACCGCCGCCACCCCCGAGGCCTTGTCCGGCGGCAGGCACATCCGCCGCGCGCACGGGTCCGCCTTCAGCGGCAGCACCCCGCGCGGGCCGGTGATTTCATACATATACCGCTCGCCCGGCCCAAGATGCGGGATGAACGTCTCCCATATCCCCGCCTCGCGCCGGCGCATCGGGTGGCACTGCCCGTCCCAGCCGTTGAACACCCCCACCACCGAGACCCCGCGCGCAGCCGGGGCCCAGACGGCAAAGCGCACTCCCGCCACCCCCGCCTCCTCGCAGGGCAGCGCGCCGAGCGCGGCTTCCTTAGGCATCCTGCAACACCGCCTGCCGGTTGAGCACGCGCGCCGTGGCATCGGCCAAGCCGCGCAACGCGATGCCGGTCCAGCCCGGCCGCTGCACCGCCTCATTGCATATCTCCAGCGCCGCACGCTCGATCAGGAACAAATCCGTCAGCGCCGCCGCCTGCGCCGCATCCTCCACCCAGGGGTGCTCCGCCGCCGCCGCCACAGCGTTGTAGGCGGCCAAAAACTGCGCCGACATATCCTCGACAAAGCGCAGCACCGGCGGCCCTGCCTGGGCGCTGGCGGGTGTCGCCCGCCCCTGCAGCGCCGCCGCCGCCGTGTACTGGAAGGAGCGCAGCAGCCCGGCCACATCCCATAGCGGCGAGGTCACCTCCCGCCCGCCAAAGCCGACGATATGCGCGTCGCCATTCGCCACCAGCACATGGCCGAGATGAAAATCTCCATGCACCCGCGTCGCCAGCGCCCCTACCCCGGCGGCGGCCAATTCCGGCAGATGCCGCAGCAAATCCTCCCGGTGCTCCACCGCATAGGCTACCGCGTCATCCGGATGCCCCGGCAGCCCCCCTATGCACCCCAGCGCCTGACTGAACCGCGCCTGCGCCGCCTCACACCAGGCTTTCGCCATCGCCGCATCCACTCGCACGGAGGTGAAGGCCGGGTCATCGCAGGGCCGGGCCAGCACCTCGTGCAACTCGCCCAGCCGCGTGCCCATGGCCCGGGCGATGGCGGCGTAGCCGCTGCGCTCATCCGCCTCGTCGCCATGGCTCTTCTCCCCCACGCCAATGGTCTCGATAAAGCGGTGCAGGTAATCCAGCGTATACTGCCAGGCATCGCCCTGGTTCTGCAGAAACACCTGCGCCATAATCATGCTGTGCCGGGTGCCGTCGGCCCCTTGCATGGAAATCTCGCCCAGCAATTGCGGCGTGTTGGCGTAACCCGCCTTGGTGAGGTGGCGCACCATCTCCACCTCCGGGCTCTCCCCCTCCAGCACCCGCCGGATCAGCTTCATGATGATCTTCTGGCCAATAATGATGGCCCCGTTCGGCTGCTCGGCTGAAAGCCGGCGGATCTCCGGCACCTCCGGCAGCTCAATCCCGTCCAGCAGTTTCGTGGCCTCGCAGCGTATCTCCCCACCATCCACTTTCACCACCAGCCGGCTGCGCAGGGCGCGGATCAGCCCGAGCGGGAACACGTCCACGGCGAAGGCATCGGTTAAATACCCCATGCGCCGCCCCTGCCTCACCCGCGCCAGCGCCAATTGCTGCGGCAGCGGCGAGAGCGTATCGCCATCCCAGGAAATACCGAGCGGCAGATTGTAGCGCTCGCCATGCCCATCGCACCGCACCTCCGCCGTGGTCAGCAGCACTTCCAGGCTGCGGCAAGGTATCTTGTCCATACGGCACAACCGCCCCGCCCGTATCGTCTGGTCCTTCGCCGCCACCCAATGCCGCCGCCGCAAATAAGCGGGCAGCGCCTCGGTCTCGATCAGCGCCTTCGCCGCCGGGGCCATCACGTCGTTCAGCCCGTTGCGCAGCACGATGGTCGCCAGCTCCGGCAACGGCTCCGAGGGCGTCACATGCCAGGGCGGCAGCGCCTCCTCATTCGCCAGGATGAACCAGTAGAACCCGTAAGGCGGCAGCGTGAACAAATAGGTAAGCTGCCCGATCGGCGGAAACCCCGAGCCGCCCAGCAGGTCCACCGGCACCCGCCCGGCGAAGGCGGAAATATCCAGCTCCACCGCCTGCGCCGTGCGCGCGAGGTTATAGACGCAGAGTATGTTCTCCTCCGCCCCGTCCTCCGGCTTGTAGCTGCGCAAATAGGCGAGAATTTTCCGGTTGCCGGGGTAGAGGAAAACCTGCGTGCCGCGCCCAAACGCCTTATGCCGCCCGCGCACGGCCAGCATCTTGCGCGTCCAGTTCAGCAGCGAGTGCTGATCCCCCGCCTGCGCCTCCACATTCACCGCCTCATAGCCGTACACCGCGTCCATCACCGGCGGCAGCACGAGGTCCGCCGGGCTCGCCCGGGAGAACCCGCCATTGCGGTCCGGCGACCATTGCATCGGCGTGCGCACGCCATCCCGGTCGCCAAGATGGATGTTGTCCCCCATGCCGATCTCATCGCCATAATAAATCACCGGCGTGCCGGGCATGGAGAGCAGCAGCCCGTTCATCAACTCTATCCGCCGCCGGTCATGCTCCATCAGCGGTCCCAGCCGGCGGCGGATGCCCAGATTGATGCGCGCCCGCTTATCCGCCGCGTAGGTGTTCCACAGATAATCCCGCTCGGAATCCGTCACCATTTCCAGCGTCAGCTCGTCATGGTTGCGCAGGAAAATCGCCCATTGGCAGTTCGGCGGAATCGCCGGCGTCTGCCGCATGATGTCGGTGACCGGGTAGCGGTCCTCCTGCGCTATGGCCATGTACATGCGCGGCATCAACGGAAAGTTGAAGGACATGTGGCACTCATCCCCGTTGCCGAAATATTGCTGCGCGTCCTCGGGCCACTGGTTCGCCTCCGCCAGCAGCATCCGCCCCGGCGCGTGCTCATCCAGCGCCGCGCGGATTTTCTTCAGCACCGCATGCGTCTCCGGCAAATTCTCGTTATTCGTGCCATCGCGCTCTATGAGATACGGCACCGCGTCCAGCCGCAGCCCGTCCACGCCAAGGTCCAGCCAGAAGCGCATGACATTCAATACCTCCCGCAGCACGCTCGGATTATCAAAATTCAAATCCGGCTGGTGCGAGAAGAAGCGGTGCCAATAGAACGCACCCGCCACCTCATCCCAGCTCCAGTTCGACTTCTCGGTATCGACAAAGATGATGCGTGTGCCAGCGTATTTATGATCCGTATCGGACCACACATAAAAATTCCGCGCCACACTCCCCGGCTTGGCCCGCCTGGCGCGCTGGAACCACGGGTGCTGGTCAGAGGTATGGTTCACCACCAGCTCAGTGATGACGCGGATATCGCGCTTATGCGCCTCATGAATAAAGCGCCGCACATCCGCCATGGTGCCGTATTCCGGATGCACATTGCGGTAATCAGCAATATCGTAACCGTCATCTCGCCGGGGCGAAGGGTAGAACGGAAGCAGCCAGATCGCCGTAACGCCCAGCCCGGCAATGTAATCCAGCTTCTGGATCAACCCCGGAAAATCGCCCATGCCATCGTTATTCGCATCGAAGAAGGATTTGACGTGAACC
>JAQUAC010000136.1 GCA_028687415.1 Acidocella sp.
ATAATCCGCCACGCGCCCCCAGGCGGAAAGGCCGGGCAGACGCCGTTCGCCGATCAGCCGCCCGCCAAGCTGCGTGCCACGCTCGGCCAGCGCCACATCATAGCCACGCCGCCCCAGCATCATCGCTGCCTCCAGCCCAGAAGGACCAGCGCCGACGACGAGCACGCGCGCATCACTCTCTTTCTTACGGATATATTCCGGATGCCAGCCGCGCCGCCATTCCTCGCCCATCGAAGGATTCTGCGTGCAGCGCACGATAGAAGCGGTATGATCGCCGGAGACGCAGATATTACAGCCTATGCATTCTCGAATATCCTCCATTCTGCCTTCACGGATCTTCTCCGGCAAGAACGGGTCCGCGATGGAGGGACGCGCCGCGCCGACGAAATCCAAAACCCCCTGGCGGATCATGCGCACCATTGTATCAGGTGAGGTGAAGCGCCCGACGCCGACCACCGGCTTGCCGGTGAGCTTCTTCACACCCAGCACGAATGGCTCCTGATAGCCTTCCTCAGCGAAGCGCGAGGTTTGGCTGTCATTATCCCAGCTGGAGAGCGTTAAATCCCAAAGGTCCGGGACTTCGCCTAAATGTTCGATAACATCCCGTGCCTCGGCGGCATGGAAGCCTGCCTCGCCGATCATTTCGTCCATGGAGATACGGCAGGCCACGCCCATCGTATCACCGACCGCGTCCTTTACATCCTCTATCAACTCTTTCAGCAGCCGGGCACGATTTTCCAGAGAGCCGCCATATTCGTCGGTGCGGGTGTTGAAGCGGCGGGAGAGGAAGAACATCGGCCCGCCGAAGAGTTTTCCGGCATAGACGTAGACGATGTTATAGCCAGCGCGCTTGGCGCGGATTGCGGCGTCGCGGTGCCATTTGCGCAGGTTGCGTATGTCCTCCTTGTCCATCGCACGGGCCTGCACCGGGTCTTTGAATACCGAATACACGGGCAGATCCGCAGGCCCCATGGGGATTTCACGCGAATAGAGATTTGGCGCGTTCATTCCGTTATGGCAAAGTTGCAAGCCGGCCAGGGCGTCGTATTGATGAATGGAGTCCGCGATACGCGCGAGCATCGGGATATCTTGATCGCTCCATATACGCAGCTCAATAAACGGGCATATCTCGGCGCTGGGGTGAATTTCCGCCTGTTCCGAGCACACCACACCCCAGCCACCCTGGGCCTTTACCGCGCGCATGGTGGCCAATGCCGAGGGGTCCCGGTAGCCCATTCCGTTGCAATGCGGCACCTGGAAGAAACGGTTTTTCGAGACCACCGGGCCGATGCGGACCTGATCGAACAAGATATCGTAGCGCGGTTCCCGAGCCAATTTTAACCACTCCTGATTATTAATCGCAGATTACACAAAATTACCCTTGCCGTTGCGTTGAAAATCCTGAAGCAGGAGCGCGCCTTTCTCTGTGCAGATGAGTAAACAGGCGGCATCTTCGACACGCAAACGCACAAGCAACGGGCAGTTTTATAGGCTTCCTCGGCATGCCGCGCCGCGCTAGATTTGGCGGATGCATACAACGCCCGAGACACTCGCCACGCTGGTGGCGTTCCCCACAATCAGTGCCGACAAGAATGAGGCGCTAATCCGCTACGCCGCCACGCGGATCACCGAGGCTGGCGGATGGATTCACACGCTTGCAGGCGCCAAGCCAGGAAAATTCAACCTTCTGGCGAGTTTTGGGCCGGAGACTGGCGCCGGGCTTGTCCTCTCTGGCCATAGTGATGTTGTGCCGGTTGCCGGGCAGGACTGGCGGACTGACCCGTTCACCCTTACCCAGCGCGGCGACAAACTTTATGCCCGCGGCAGCAGTGACATGAAGGGGTTTCTTTCCGCCATGCTCACCGCCGCCGAACGTTGCGACATCAAAAAACTCTCCCGCCCTCTGCATCTGGCGTTTTCCTACGATGAAGAGGTGGGGTGCATTGGGGTGCGCGACCTGCTGGCGCGGCTCAAGGCTGAAAATTTTCAGGCGCAGGGCTGTGTAATCGGCGAGCCTACGGAGATGCGGGTGGCCACCGGGCATAAAGGCAAGCTGGCGGGTTGCATCTGTTGCCGCGGCCTCCCCGCGCATTCCGCCAATCCCACGCTGGGGTGCAATGCAATTCACCTTGCAGCCGCGATGGTGCGCGAGGCCGAGGCGCTGCAAGTCTGGCTGGCCAAGCATGGCGCACGGGATGCCGCCTACCCGCTGCCCTATAGCAGCGTGCATATTGGCACCATCTCCGGCGGCACGGCGTTGAACATCGTGCCCGAAGCTTGCGAGATGCAATTCGAGATCCGCTCTTTGGCGGCGGACGATCCAGCGGCTTTGGTCGAGCGCCTGCGCGAGGCGGCGTCACGGATTGTGACGGCGTCTGGTAAGGGAAGCATTGAGGTGCGAGTAACGAACCAGTATCCTGGGCTGGACACGCCCCCAAATTCCCCGCTGGCGCAAACAGCGCTGCTGGCGGCGGACACGGAGATTGGCAAGATTGGCTTCGGCACGGAGGGCGGGTTGTTTGAGGAAACACTTGGCCTACCCACCATTGTCTGCGGCCCAGGCAGCATAGACCGCGCGCATAAGCCGGACGAATACGTCACCACCGGCGAACTTGCCGCGTGCGATGCCTTCCTCGACCGGATGATCGCGACTCTGGCTTAGCGCGTGCCCGGCAGCGGCTTGTTGTAGAGCAGCTCACGGCAAAGCGCGATAAACGCATCCGCCGTTGGTGTGCGGCGCAGCCCCTTTAGCGTGGCGATGCCATGGTTGAGCGGGCTCAGGCTGTCCTCCAGCGTCAGGTAAGAGAGCTTGCGGCCATCCAGCGTGGAGAGGTTTTTCGGCTGCGCGTTGGCCAGGCTGTACCCCTCGCCACGTGCCACCAAGCTGCGGATTACATCAATATGCTGGTAGCGGCCGGTGATGTTCGGATTCACCCCGGCTTCACGGAACAGCGAGAGGAAATAGTCGCGGCTCATCGGCAGGTCGAGCAGCAGGAAATTCTCCGCCGCCAACTCCTGCAACGCCACGGAGCGGCGCCGCGCGAATGGATGCCCCGCGCCGACGAAGGCATAAGGCGGCAACGGCGCCAGGGGCATGAAGTCGAAATCCGGTGGCATGTTCATGTCATAGGTCAGCAGCAGCGCGATGCGCCCGGCACGCAGACTCTCAAATAATTCCGTCTGATTACCCGCGATGGCATTCACCTTCGCCGCCTCATGCCGCTTCTTGAACACCGACAGCAACTCGGGAATGGAGAGCGGGAACAGCGTGGAGAGACAGCCAATTTCCAAAGGCCCGGCCACACGCGTGGAGATTACCGAGGCCGCGTTCTCTACCTCCTCCGCCTGCAGTAGCAGCGCCTTTGCCTCGCGCAGAAAGCGCTGCCCCTCGGCGGTGAGGGAGAGCCCTTGCGCATGGTGCCGGATGAAGAGCTGGATACCGAACACATCTTCCAGCGCGGTGATGGCCGAGGAGATGGAGGGCTGCGAGATGTTCACGCGCTCCGAGGCATGCGTAATGCTGCCGGTCTCGGCCGTTGCTACAAAATACGCAATCTGCTTGAGGGTGAAGCGCATGGGCTTGTTTACCTTTTTCAAAAGCAGCGTGTCAAAAGATTATATTTTACAAAACCAGTAGTGGCGGCGAGAGTTCTCCTCGCTTGTTTAAGGAGTCGAAGCATGACGTTTTCCCTCGCCGCGCGCTGCGCCCGCACCGGGCAGTTTGCTGTTGCGGTCACATCTTCCTCTCCGGCAGTGGCGGCGCGTTGCGCTTTTGCCCGCGCGGGCGTGGGCGCTGCGACGACCCAGAACGTGACCGACCCACGCCTGGGGCCATTGCTGCTGGAGCGCCTGGCCCAGGGCATGAATGCAGCGCAGGCGCTGGAGGCCGTGCTGGCGCAGGCCACCTACCCGGACTACCGGCAGATGACGATCATAGACGCCCAAGGCGGCACGGCGTTTCATTCCGGCGCCAAGACACTTGGCATCAATGCTGCAGCACGGGGAGAAAATGCCGTTTCCGCCGGGAATCTTCTGGCCAGTCCAGGCATTCCCGCCGCCGTTATTGCCGCTTTTGCCGCCAACCCGGAAGATGAGCTGGGCGCGCGCATGATCGCCGCAATGCAGGCTGGGCTGGAGGCGGGTGGCGAGGCCGGGCCGCTCAAATCCGCCGGGCTGCTGGTGACGGACAAGGAATCCTGGGCGCTCACGGATCTGCGCGTGGATTGGCACGAGGCGCCGCTGACGGAGCTTGCCGCGCTCTGGGGGCTCTGGCAGCCGCAAATGCGCGATTACGTCACCCGCGCGCTGAACCCGGAGGCAGCACCTTCCTACGGCGTTCCAGGCGATGAATAATCAGTCCCGATAATCCGGGTCCAGCCCTCGGCACATCTCGACGAAATGCACAGCGGCAAATTCCGGCTCGGCCTCCCAGGCACGGGCCGTTTTTTCCGCCACCGCATCATCCAGCACCTGCACTTGCTCGCCACTGCCATAGGCCAGCAGCAGCGTGCGCGCCGCACGTTCGAAATGATAGAATGCGTCGAACGCCTCCGCCACGTCCGCCCCGATGACGAGCAATCCGTGATTGCCCATCATCAAAATTTTCTTCTCGCCTAGCACGGCTGCTAAGCGCTCGCCCTCGGCACGACTATCGGCAAAGCCCGCATAATCCGTATCAATAGCAACACGGTTGAAAAACCGCGCGGAGGTTTGGTCAACCGGCAAGAGCCGCTTATCCTCCAGGCATGACAGCGCGGTGGCATAGGTGGGGTGCAGATGCAGCACGCAACGCGCTTGAGGCAGCAGCGCATGCAGCGCACCGTGAATCGCCCAGGCTGTGCGGTCGATCTCTGGCGGCAACACCTCTGTACTGGAGTCCAAAAGTGCCAACTCCGACGCGCGGAGTTTGCCAAAATCCCGCCAGCGCGTGTTCATCAGAAATTGCCGCCCATCGGCGGAGACGGCAAGCGAGCAATGATTTGCCACCGCCTCCTGCCAACCAAATCTTGCCGCCAGCCGGCACACGGCGGCAAGGTCTATGCGAAGATTCCGCTCCGTCATGGCAATTCGGCGATGACATCGATCTCCACCAGCCATTCCGGCCGGGCCAGGGCGACCACCACCAAGCCGGTGAATACCGGATACACCCCCTTCAGCCAGCGACCGGCGACGCGATACACCGCCTCGCGGTAGCGAATATCGGTGAGGTAAACAGTGACTTTGCAGATGTGTTCGAGATTTGCGCCACATTCACGGAGCAGCAGGTCGATGTTCTCCATAACCTTCTCGGCCTGCCCGGCGGGGTCGCCCACTGCCACGTTCTCGCGCGTGTCTAGATCCTGCGCCACTTGGCCGCGCAGATAGATGGTCTTGCCCGTCACCACCGCTTGGGCGAGGTCATTATCCAGGCGCTGCTCGGGATAGGTGTCCTTGGTATTAAAGGGACGGATGCGCTTGTGAATCATAATTTACTCCGCAGCGTTTTTCATGATCTTGGCACCGCCTGGCACGCGGTCTGAAAGGTCTGCCGCCTTATGCACCACACGCAGCGGCTCATTCCAGTCAAAGTTACGATACACGGCATTGAGATGCGCGAATGGCGGCGACTGCGCGAAGAGCTGGAAGGTAAGCCGGTGTCCGGCATAGTCTGAATTCACCAAATCACGCGCAAAAGCCAGCAACTTACGGCGGTCGTCGGCCACCCACTCATCGTTGATGCTGTAGTATTTCTCCATCCACGGCGCCGTTTCCGGGTTACGGAATGCGTCCACATCCGGCGTTACGCAGATTTGCCCGCCGCAGAGTTCGCGGGTGAGGTGCATCATTTCATGCAGCTGCGAGCAGGCAAGAACGCGCCCCGTATACAGAAAGGACTGATTGGGCATGAGCAACCCGCCAGGGCTGCGCTCGGCGCAGGCTATGGCAGCGGTGAGATGGGCGTTGATGCCCTCGCGGTAGCAGGCGAGTTTCGCCAGTTTCTCTTGCACGGCTTGCTGCTTGTCCAACCCCGTCTGCCGCACGTTGAACAAGGCGGCGCCGATGAGGAAGTCGGCCAGCTTCAAATTCCGCTGCACGAAGGCGAAGGCGGAGTAACGGTGCAGCGTGGCGCGGATGAAGGTAGCCGCCTTGGTGTGCCGGTAGAACAGCACGTTCTCCCACGGGATCAGCACATTATCGAAAATCACCAGCATATCCACCTCGTCGAACTTGTTCGACAGCGGATAATCCTCGGCCGGCGCCCGGCCAGCGAAGCCGGTGCGGCAGATGAATTTCAGATTCGGCGAGCCTAGGTCGCAAACAAACCCAACCGCATAATCAGAGAGCTCGGCATCACCCCAATTGGCGATGGTCGGCTTAGTAAAGGCCTGATTGGCATAGGCGGCCGCGGT
>JAQUAC010000137.1 GCA_028687415.1 Acidocella sp.
CAATTGGTCGGATGAGAGTTGGGCAGCAGCCATAATCTTTTATCCTTAACAAGCAAAAATTGCATGGTGCAGTGTTGATGCACGCGGAGACATTCCAGTCAGGTAAACGATCAGTACACTATCTGATCAAAAAATTCCAATAGCCATCACGGTGGCGGGATAAATTTCTTTGTCCGAAACATTAACAGGCAGTCAAGAATGGCGGACCTAAAAAATTAAGCCTCAACAGGTGATGTGTCGAAATTATATTGGATGAGGAATGGTTTATGTAAGCGCTTGAGATATAGGTGATTGTCGCCATTCTGCAATATGCTGTTACATGGCGTATTGTATTTTGCGAGGTGTGTGTTGCATTTCGTAGCACATGGCATGCGTTTTTGTACGCAAAATCTAATGCGGTACTTGTACTAACGTCTCGATCGCGTTCAACAAGGCGCGCAGGCTTTGTGCTTCACCGCCTTCGGGTCGGCCGGGGCGGGAGGTATCGTTCCAGGCATAGACATCGATATGTGCCCATGAAATTTGTTCCGGAACAAAACGTTGCAAGAATAGTGCTGCAATAATTGCGCCTGCAAATGGTTTTGCAGACACGTTGTTAAGGTCCGCGACGGAACTGTCGAGCCATGCCGCATAGCTGCCATGCAACGGAAGGCGCCAGAGCGGGTCCTGGGTTGCAACGCCAGCGCGCAGAATGATGTCCGACATGTCATCGCGAGAACAGAATAAAGCAGGCAGGTCCGGCCCGAGCGCGACCCGCGCGGCACCTGTCAAAGTTGCAGCGTCAAGCAGCCAATCGGGCGTTTCCTCAGCGGCTTCAGCCAACAGGTCACAGAGCACGAGCCTGCCTTCAGCATCGGTGTTGCCGATTTCAACTGTTAGTCCGGCGCGTGTCCGTACAACGTCTGATGGGCGCATCGCATGTCCGGAAATGCTATTCTCGACGCAGCCGATTCTGATTTTTAGTGTTATTGGCAGATTTAAAGACATTATCGCGGAAGCGAGGCCGAGCATAATTGCAGCACCACCCATGTCTTTTTTCATACGTAGCATGGCGGCGCTGGGTTTCAGGTCATAGCCGCCGGTATCGAAGCAGACGCCCTTGCCGCAGAGCGATATGAATGGCGCGTTGGCGCCGGCGTTGCTTCCTTGCCACTCCAGAATAATAACTTCGGGCGCACGGTCGGATCCGGCTCCCACGGCTGCGATGGTAGGGTAGCGCTCTGCTAACGCTGCGCCAGTAATGCGTGTGCTGTGCGCGCCGTGCCGTTCGGCAAGTTGCAGTGCCGCCTGTGCCAGTTCGGCGGGGCCAAGCAGGTTGGCCGGGGTATTGATAAGGTCACGTGCCAGGGCCGTGGCGCTGGCGATAATGTGCGCCCGTGACGGCACGCTGGCGGCGGTCAGGCGGGCGGTGCTGAAGCCCTTGGTCTTCAACCGGTTGAAGCGGTAGGCCCCGAGCAGAAAGCCGAGGGCCGCGTCGTCTTGCGTGTAGTCGCCCGGCTCAATGCGCCATTGGCTGTCCGGCGGCAGGGCGGTGGCGGCGGTGCCGAAACCGTGCAGTGCGGGTTGGCCACCCAGGCCAAGCAGCGCCCCAGCGGCCTCACCGGCTGCATTGGGGAACAGCAATGTCTGGTTCGCTTCGGCGGTGAAGTTTTGTAGCCGCGCCTGCGTAGCTGCAAAGGGGGGCAGGGCGTGCAGCAAAGCCTCCAGGCCCGCAGGCCTTACCCCGTATAGGGGCAGCCCCGGGCTGTCATTGTTTGCCAATCCTGTCAGAATTCCGCTCATGCCTGCCTCCTGGGTTGAGGAGGGGCTCATATCAGCTCGCCGTGGCGGCGTGTATGGCAGCGGAGAACAAGTGGCCGGCGAAACGAGCCGCCGGCCTAAAAAATTAGTGGAGGCGTTCGATCCCGACAGCCGCAACCCGGCCTTCACGCTGCTGTAGGGCGAAGCGCACGCGCTCGCCTTCGTTCAGCTTGCGCAGGCCAGCGTGCTGTACAGCGCTGATATGCACAAATATGTCATTACCACCTGTATCAGGCGCGATGAAGCCATAGCCTTTGCCGGGATTGAACCACTTCACAATACCCGTGATGGCAGAGTTTTCCTGCCGTGGCTTGTCTTCTTGTATCGTTTCCATCTCGACACCTTCCTTATCCCGGCTGATGCCGGGTGCGGGTCAATTATTGCCGGTCATGTTGGCCGGTGTCGAAGTCTAAGCGCATTGGCTTGAATTGAGCAATTAGAAAAATATGCTGCACTGCAATGCAATGTTTCGTTTTTTGGTGGTTTGGGGCGGCGTCAAATGGCGCCGGCCCCAGTGATTTGGTTAGGCGGCATCTTCGCGTTTATCGCGCACGCGCACATAGGCGATGGCGGCGTGTTCTTCGCAATACGGTTTGCCGTTTGCCGCGGCGGCATTGCAGAAATGGAAGCTCGGCTTGCCGGGTTCGCCGATCGGCCAGCAGCATGGCGTGGCGCGCGGGGCGGATTTGGCGGCGGGCATTATGGCGCGCAGCGCAGGTACGGGGGCACCTACGGGGGTGGAGAGCGGCGGCAGCGTTGGCCCCTGGGTGCGCTTGGGCGCGGCTTGGCGCGGCGTGGCGTCCCCTTCAAGCCTGCGGATGGGCGAAGGGCGGGCAGCCAAGTTCAGCCGGTGCGCTTTGCCAACCACGGCATTCTTGGAAATGTTCAGGCGTCGGCCGATCTCCGCAGTCGAGAGCCCTTCGGTCCACAAGGCCCGCAATTTGGCGATTGTCTCGTCTGTCCACTCCATATTGGGGGTCTCCTCAGTTTACCTACTAGATACAGTAGAGAGGGGGAGCTGAGCGCGCAACGTGTAGCAGGCCCTCCCCGAGTCCTTTTCTGTGGAAAACTGTTTTTTTTGGAAAACTGCTATTTCACGGTCTCGCCCGGAAATACGCCCCATAAATCCGTCCGCGCCAGATAGCCGGTTTTGCTTCCGGCTTCTACCTTGCAAAAATCGCTGCTCGCGGCGCAGAAGAGCAGCTTGCCGCTCACGCCCTGGTTGAGATACGCCAGCGCCCCAGAGCCGGGGGTTGGGGCGCTGTGCAGCACTGCCTGGCTGGCGGTAACATAAAAGGTACGACGGGCGCGCACTGTTGCCTCGTGCACCCAGCCAGTGCCGCCATCCGGGGCCAGCACCTGCCGCCAGACGTCGAACTCGCCGATGATTTCCACCGGCAGGCCCTGGCGCTGATACACCCAGCTGACGGGATACTGGAAGCCAGGCCCAGCGCGGAAATTCACCAAGTCGGAGCGTAGCGAGACAAAGCGAGGCACCGGCAGTTTTGTAACCGTGCCGATATCCGGGCCGGGTCCGGTGGCAGGGGCAGGGGCCGCGGCGCAGAGAAACAGGAGCGGCAGCACTAGCCACAGACGGGACATGCGGGATCCTTTCGCAGCTTGATCTTGCGGAATTCGGCGCCGAGGGCGTCCCAGATAAGTAGCCAGCCGGAGAGCGAGGTGCCGATGCTGGTGATTTCTTTCAAGACCTCAGTGGCTTGCAGCGTGCCCATCACGCCGGTTACCGCGCCCAGCACCCCGGCCTCGGAGCAACTCGGAACCAGCCCTTCCGGCGGCGGTTCCGGGTACAGGCAGCGGTAGCATGGCCCGCCTTCATGTGGTTTGAAGGTGGATATCTGGCCCTCGAACCGCAGCACGGCGGCGCTGACCAGGGTTTTGCGGGTCGCTACACAGGCATCGGCGAGCAGGAAGCGCGTGGCAAAATTATCAGTGCCGTCGCAAATGAGGTCGTACTCCCCGATCAGCCCGGCCACGTTGTCCGCATCCAGGCGCTCGGCGTGCGGTACCACGCGCACCAGCGGGTTGATCCGCGCCAGCGACTCGGCGCCCGACTCGACCTTCCGACGGCCGATATCGGTCGTGCCGTGCATGATCTGGCGTTGCAGGTTGGAGAGCTCGACCACGTCGGCATCCACCAGCCCGATGGTGCCGACCCCGGCGGCGGCAAGGTACAGCGCCAGCGGCGAGCCCAACCCGCCGGCCCCCACCACCAGCACGCGCGCGGCCTTGAGTTTCGCCTGGCCCGTGCCACCAAGCTCACGCAGTAAAATATGCCGCGCGTAACGTTGAATTTCGTCCTCGGAAAAAATAAATTCCATAAGCGGCTTATATTATGCACCGCCCGCAGAGCCAAATGGCACCGTGGCACTTCACGCCCTGTGTCAATCTGGTAATAGAGTCAGTGGAAAGGGACTGCACCCCAATAATGGGGGGCGGTTCATCCGCGTTTCGGGGTTTTCATAGAATGAAGCTGATCAACGCCATTCGTATGGGTGGCACTGAAATTCTGCCTCTCGTCGAAGGAGGGAAGGGCGTTGCCGTATCCTCCGGCGTTACCTGCGGCCATTGGGCGGCGGCAGGCGGGGCGGGCACGTTCTCGGCCGTGAACGCGGATAGCTACGACGCGAATGGCGATGTTATCCCACAGATCTATCACGGTAAGACGCGACGGGACCGGCACGAGGAATTGATCAACTACGCCATCGAGGGCGGTGTGGCGCAGGCCGAGCGTGCCTGGGACATCGCCGGTGGCAAGGGGCGCATTCACGTCAATATTCTTTGGGAGATGGGCGGTGCCGAGCGCATCATCGCCGGCATCATGGAACGTACCAAGGGTATTGTGAATGGCATTACCTGCGGCGCAGGCATGCCCTACCGCTTGGCTGAGATCGCGGCGCATTTTAACGTTCATTACCACCCTATCGTCTCCTCCAGCCGTGCTTTCTCGGCATTGTGGAAGCGCGCCTATTCTAAGGTGTCGCACCTGCTCGGCGGCGTGGTGTACGAGGATCCCTGGCTCGCCGGCGGGCATAACGGCCTTTCCAACTCCGAGAACCCGGCGAAGCCGGAATCCCCATTCCCCCGTCTCGTGGCCCTGCGCAAGATCATGCGCGAGTTCGGCCTGGGCGAGACCCCCATCATCATGGCTGGTGGTGTATGGGCGCTGGAGGAGTGGGAGGATTACATAGATAACCCGGATATCGGGCCGATCGCCTTCCAGTTCGGCACGCGTCCGCTGCTGACCAAGGAGAGCCCGATCCCCGAGAGCTGGAAGGAGCGTCTGCGTACGCTCAAGCCGGGGGACGTGTTCCTCAACCGTTTCTCTCCCACGGGTTTCTACTCCTCCGCCGTGAATAACCATTTCATGCAGGAGTTGCGTGACCGCAACGAGCATCAGGTAGCCTATTCGCCTGAGCCGGTTGGCGAGCATTTGGTGGAATATGGCGTTGGCGCCCGCAAGCGCTCAGTCTATCTCACCGCGCCGGACTATGCGCGGGTAAAGAATTGGGAAGAAGCCGGCTACACGGAAGCCCTGCGCACGCCGGATTCCACGCTGATTTTCGTGTCTCCCAAGACCGCCGAGGAAATCCATGAGGATCAGGTGAACTGCATGGGCTGCCTCAGCCAGTGCCGCTTCTCCAACTGGAGCCAGGAGCCACCGAATTTCGACAACGGCAAGAAGGCGGACCCACGCAGCTTCTGCATTCAGAAATCCCTGCAGAACATCGCCCATGCGGCCCCGAATGACGAAGCCGCACTGGACAACAACCTGATGTTCGCCGGGCATAATGCCCATCGCTTCGCCACGGACCCGTTCTATTCCAATGGCTTTATCCCCACGGTGAAGGAGCTGGTGGAGCGTATCCTCACCGGCAAGTAGTTCCGCCGACTCGGGGGACGCGGATACTCCTCGGGCCCAACCCCTTGGCGGAGGATCAGATTGTCTAATATTTCCATGCCGGCGCGCCCGTACATCATTGTTCTTGGCAATGAGAAGGGCGGCTCCGGTAAGTCGACCACCGCCATCCACATCATCGTGGCGCTGCTGCGGGATGGCTATAAGGTTGGCGCCATGGATCTGGACGCGCGCCAGGGCACTCTTGCCGGCACGCTGGCGTCGCGGCAGCATTTTGTCGCCAGCAAGGGCATAGAGCTGCCGCTGCCGGAATTCCGCTCAGTCTTCCGTTCAGATCTGGAGCTGCGCCCGGAGGCCGAGGCGGAGGAGCGCCAGCGCTTTGACACCGCCATCGCCGAACTGGCGGAAGAGGGAGCCGAAATTGTGGTGGTGGATTGCCCAGGGGCGGATACGCATCTCTCTCGCTACGGCCATTCCCATGCCGACACGCTGATCACCCCGATCAATGACAGCTTTGTCGATTTTTCCATGCTGGCGAAGGTCGAGCCAGATAATCACGACATCATCAAACCAAGCATCTACTCGGAGATGGTGTGGGAGGCGCGCAAGCTCCGCTTCATGCGCGACAAGGGTAAGTTTGACTGGATCGTCATGCGCAACCGGCTGGCAGCCCCCGAAGCGCGCAACCA
>JAQUAC010000138.1 GCA_028687415.1 Acidocella sp.
CCGGCAGGATGCCGCCGCGGCAGCGGGGGTGCCGTAAGGCAGATAGAGGCGCGGACGCAGGCTCGAAGCCGGCGCAATGGCGGCGATGGTGTCTGGATACAGGGTGATGCCGGTCGCGGGTTCCGAATCGCCGCACAAATAGCGCCCGCCAAGGCCGAGCTCGGCCTGCCGCCCGGGGGCAAACAGGGTCATGCAGATGCCGGTATGGTATTTGTAGCTGCGGAACTCCACCGGATCGGTGGTGAGGGGCAGGTCCGGGCGGATTTTGCGAATCGCCGCCACGGTTTCAGCCAATCGGCTGGCCTGGGCTTTCGCCTCCTCTGGCAGGGCGATAGCCAGCAACGCCGGGACGGCACGTTCGGCCGGGCCGCTTGCCGCCAGCAATTGCAGGAGCAGTGGCGCGGCCTCTCCTCCCAGTTCGGCGATTTCCGCGGCGTCCTTGCGGTCCAGCGCGCGGATGAGGGCGGGTTGGTCCTTGCTGGGATGGAGGCTGAGCAGATGCGGCACCAGCTGAGGGATCGTCAGGTCAATGCTCAGGCTCGACAGGCCGACAGCCGCCAGGGCCTCGACGGCGGTGAGGATGATCTCGGCATCTGCCTCGGCGGTGTCATTTCCAATGAGCTCGATGCCAGCCTGGGCGATCTGGCGCTCCGGCTGCAAATGCGAGCCACGGACGCGCAGGCACTGCCCGGCATAAGCCAGCCGCAGGGGGCGGGGGGCGTGGGCCAGACGGGTTGTTGCGATACGGGCGATTTGCGGCGTGGTGTCGGCGCGCAGGCCCAGCATGCGCTGGCTTTCCGGGTCCATGAGGCGGAAAGTCTGCTCGGCAGTGGCGGCGCCAGAGCCGGAGAACAGGCTGTCCTCGAACTCCATCAATGGCGGTTTGACGCGCTGATAGCCGTGCGCCGCGAAGCAATCCATGATTGCTTCGACGGAGCGTGCTTCCAGCTCGGCGTCCGGCGGCAGGACGTCCCGCAGGCCGGAGGGAAGAAGGGCAGGGTGGGTGGACGGCGTCTCGTTCATAGGAAACCAATAAGGTGGCGCGGCGCTATAGCATTGCTGCGCCTCAGGTCCAATTGCCCAGCGCCGTGCATTGCGGTACAGCCGCATAAATACAACCTAAACGAGCGAAAAATTTGCTCTTCAACAGCAGGCTGTTCATTCTTGTCTTCCTGCCCGTGGCGCTTGTCGGCTTTTTGGCCTGGGGGCGGCTGGGGCGTCGGCCCGCTTTGTGGTGGCTGCTGGCATGCCGCCTGGCTTTTTACGCATGGTGGAAGCCGATACTTCTGGCGCTGCTGTTGTTTTCCATTCTGACGAATTTTTGGCTGGGGCGGCGGATATGTGCCTCCACTTGGCCGGGGCGCTGGCTGGTACTGGGGCTGACGTTCAATCTCGGCATGTTGGGCTTTTTTAAATATGCCGGGTTCGTGGCTTCTGTGCTGGGCGTGCCGCAGCCATTTGGCGGGGTTTACCTGCCACTGGGCATCAGCTTCTTCACATTTCAGCAGATCATGTATCTGGTGGATACGCGCAGGCGTGACATCCAGGGCACACCGTTCCTGGAATATGCCTGTTTCATCACATTTTTCCCGCATCTCATCGCTGGCCCCATCGTGCGGCCACGGCATATTCTCCCGCAATTCGCGGAATTGCGCCCGTGCTTCGCATGGCGGGAGCGTCTGGCCGCAGGGGCGGAGATTTTTCTGCTGGGGCTGGCGAAAAAGATCGTGCTGGCGGATGGTTTAGCGCATTTTGCCGATCCAGGTTTCGCCGCGGCGGCGCGGCATGACCCGGTGACGCTAATCGAGGCCTGGGTGGCGCTACTTGCCTACGCGCTGCAAATCTATTTCGATTTTTCGGGCTATTCGGACATGGCGATCGGTTTGGCGCGCATGTTCGGTATCCATTTCCCGATCAATTTCAACAGCCCGTATCAGGCCAGGAATATCAGCGATTTCTGGCGGCGCTGGAACATCACGCTGAGCGGTTTTTTGCGGGAGTATCTCTACATTCCGCTAGGCGGCAACCGGCATGGCGAGGGGCGGCGCATCTTCAACCTGATGGCGACGATGCTGCTGGGCGGGCTGTGGCACGGGGCGGCGTGGCGCTTTGTGCTGTGGGGCGGGCTGCATGGGGCGTATCTTGTCATTCATGGCTGGTCTGAGCGTTTGCACTTGCGCATTCCGGCGTGGCTGGGCTGGGGGCTGACATTGCTCTGCGTGCTGCTGGCCTGGGTACCGTTCCGAGCGGCGGGGTTTGGTGCGGCGGTGGATTTCTACCGTGGCCTGTCGGGTCTCAACGGCGTGGCGATTCCAGACATATTCATTCATGTGCTGCCGGTGCTGGGCTGGTTTGGGCACGGCGTGCCGGTGCTGCCATATTTGGGGGATGCCCGGACGCTGAGTCTGCCGCAGGCGGTTCTGTTTCTGGCGCTGGGCTGGTTTATTGCGCTGGCGCTGCCGGAGTTGCACAGCATGAGTCAGATGCGGCGGAGCGCAGCACTTGCCGCTAGCTTCGCCCTTAGTGTGCAGGCGCTGTTTTTCGCACCAGCGGCCGTGCCGTTTTTATATTTTCAGTTCTGACCGATGCGGCGTCTGGTCTGGCTCTCCGCTCTTTCGGTCGCAATCTATCTGGTGGTATTCGGCACGCTGCTGGACCGCCCGCTCTCGCTTGGGTTGCTGAGGCTGGAGTTGCAGCAGAAGACCGAACGGCTGAGCGCGCTGCCCTCGCCCAAGCTTGTAATTCTGGCCGGGTCCAACGGCCCGTATTCGCATTCCTGCGCCGTCATTGGCGCCATGCTGGCGCTGCCTTGCGAGAATGCCGGTATCGCGGTTGGCATTGGGCTGGACGATATTTTCGCCCGGTATCAGGCGCTGTTGCGTCCCGGAGACGTGCTCTACATGCCGATGGAGTTGCAGCAATACAGCGCAAGCAGGGCGCAATATTGGGCGAGCGTCGATGGTGCGTTTCTCCTGCGCCACGACCGGCATGTGCTCGGCACACTGCCACTGCCGCGCATGCTTGGGGCGGCGTTCTGCTGCACTTTGGCCGATGGGTTGGAGGCGCTGGCGGAAATGCCGATTGCCTGGACAAAAGCGATCAACCCCGAAGCTCTGCTGGCGAGCGAGTACAATGAAGAAGGCGACCGCATCGACAATAATTTGGATGATGCCGACAAGGCGCTGCTGAACCTGCCGCCACGGGTGGGGCCAACGGTGAGTGACATTGCCAATGGCTACGGCACGGCGCTGATTGCGCGGTTCGTGGCGCGGGAGGCCGCTAACAAGGTTATCGTTATCGGCGGCTTGCCGGTGGACTTTGTGACCGCGCATGTGCCTCCGGACACGATTGCCGCCGTGGCGGGTGTTTATACCGTGCATGGCGGCACATTCATGACCCTGCCGAATCTGAGCCGCTACCCGGCCCGGGACTTTTTTAACAGCGAAGACCATCTGGCAAAGCCGTGCCAGTATCTTCACTCAATCGCAGTCGCGTACCGGCTGGGCAGTATCCTGCATCTGCGCATGCATCCGCCGGGTATAGACGTCGTCAAGACCGCCGCCGCCTGCCCCTCGGTTACGCGATAAGGGCGGCATGCTGGGCGGAAACGCGGGACCAGATCTCGTCGGCATCCTCGTCGAATAGTTCCGTCAGCTTGCGCATCATGGTGCCGCCCAGCTCCTCCGCATCCACGATCGTCACCGCGCGGCGGTAATATCGGGTCACGTCATGGCCGATGCCGATGGCGATCAGTTCCACCGCTTCGCGCGCCTCGATCTCGCGGATCACGTCGCGCAGATGCCGTTCCAGATAGTTCCCGGCATTGGCGGAGAGGGTGGAGTCATCCACTGGCGCGCCGTCGCTGATGACCATGAGAATGCGGCGGTGTTCAGGTCGGGAGAGCAGGCGGCGATAGGCCCAGAGCAGGGCTTCGCCGTCGATATTCTCCTTCAGCAGCCCCTCGCGCAGCATCAGGCCAAGATTTTTGCGGGCCCGGCGCCAGGGGGTGTCGGCGGCCTTGTAGATGATGTGCCGCAAGTCGTTGAGCCGGCCGGGGTGTTGGGGCTTACCGGCGGCAACCCATTGTTCGCGGCTGTGCCCGCCTTTCCAGGCGCGGGTGGTGAAGCCTAGCACTTCCACCTTCACGGCGCAGCGCTCCAGCGTGCGGGCAAGGATATCCCCGCACATGGCCGCGACGGTGATGGGGCGGCCGCGCATGGAGCCGGAATTGTCGATAAGCAGGGTGACGACCGTATCCCGGAAATCAGTATCCAGTTCACGCTTATAGGTGAGGGCCAGCAACGGGTCGACGATGATGCGCGACAACCGCGCGGGGTCGAGCATGCCCTCCTCAAGGTCGAACTCCCAGGCGCGCGTTTGCTGTGCCAGCAGGCGGCGTTGCAGGCGGTTGGCGAGCTTGGCCACCACGGCATGCAGATGCTGTAATTGCTGGTCGAGCAACTGGCGGAGCCGGCTCAATTCTTCCGGGTCGCAAAGATCCTCGGCGTCGATCTCTTCATCGTTGACGCGGGTGAAAGCGCGGTAGGACGAATTGTCGTCGGACGGCATGGAGGAACGGCGGTTCTGCGGTCCCGCGGGGGCATCGCCCGCCTCGGCGGCCATGTCCTCTTCCTCGCCCTCTTCGCCAGTCTCCTCCTCGCCGGTGTCGGCTTCGGCCATCTCGGGCTGCGCCGCAAGCAGTGGGGCCTCTTGGCTCTGGCTTTCGCCCTCATCGTCCTGGGAGTTGTTTTGCTGGGGTGTTTCCTCGCCGCTATCCTGGTCGCCGCTGGCATCCTCGCTCTCGGTTGCCTCGCTCTCGGCTTCGGCGAGGTCAACAGCGGCCAGGAGCTTGCGCGCCGCGCGGATGTAATGGGACTGGTCCGTGCGGGAGGCGGCGAGTTCGTCCAGGGCGGCTTCGGCATCCGGCCCCAGAGTGTCGCGCCATAGTCCGAGAATATGCCGCGCCGAATCCGGGATTGAGGCCGGGTCCATGCGCTCGCGCGCGAGCAAGGCAATGGCCTTGGCCAGCGGCAGTTGGTCGCGCTGGGTCATCTGGTCTAGGCCGTTGCTTTCGCACTCATCATTCAGCCGCCCGCGCAGATTGGCGGCGACGCCGGCCATGCTCGCGGCGCCGATAATCTCCACACGCGCCTGCTCCAGCGCGTCATAGGCTTCCCGCGCGTCATGGCTGGCGGGCTGGCGGGCGTTGTGCAGGGCGTCGTCATGGTAGCGCAGGCGCAGCGCAATGGCGTCCGCCGCGCCACGCAGCTTGGCCATCTCCGGGGGGCTGAGGGCGCGCGAAGGGCTGGGCAGACGCGCACGCTTACCCGCAAGGCCGGAAGGACCAGGCTGATACGCCACCTGAACCTCGGTATTATGGGCCATAGCGCGCAGTGTGCTCGCCGTTGCGCGCTTGAAATCCTCGGCCTTGCCTTGGTCGCTGGGGGCGCTCATGCGGCTCAGGCCGGCTTACGCAGGCCGGCGGGAAGTTCTTCGTTGAAGCAGCGCTGATAATACTCGGCGACCGTGTTGCGCTCCGCTTCATCGCACTTATTCAGGAAGGTAAGGCGGAAGGCGAAGCCGACATCCCCGAAGATACGTGTGTTCTCCGCCCAGGTGATGACCGTGCGTGGCGACATGACGGTGGAGATGTCGCCGGCGATGAACCCGGCGCGAGTGAGGTCGGCCAGGGCCACCATGCTCTCGGTACGCTTCTTGAACGCGGTGTCGGTGGCGGGAATGCCGAGCTTGGCCATCACGATAGCGACTTCCTGTGCATGTGGCAGGTAGTTCAGCGTGGCGACGATGTTCCAGCGGTCCATCTGGCCCTGATTGATCTGCTGGGTGCCGTGGTAAAGCCCGGTGGTGTCGCCCAGGCCGACAGTGTTCGCCGTGGCGAACAGGCGGAAGGCCGGGTGCGGGCGGATGACGCGGTTCTGGTCCAGCAGCGTGAGCTTACCCTCAACCTCCAGCACGCGCTGGATGACGAACATCACATCCGGACGGCCGGCATCGTATTCGTCGAACACCAGGGCGCAGGCATGCTGGAGCGCCCAGGGTAGAATCCCTTCGCGGAATTCAGTCACCTGCTTGCCGTCCTTCAGCACAATCGCGTCCTTGCCGATGAGGTCCATGCGGCTGATATGGCTGTCCAGGTTCACGCGGATGCAAGGCCAGTTCAGCCGTGCCGCAACTTGCTCCACATGGGTGGATTTGCCGGTGCCATGATAGCCCTGGATCATCACCCGGCGGTTGAAGGCAAAGCCGGCGAGAATGGCGAGGGTGGTCTCTTTGTCGAACTGATAGGCCGGGTCGATCTCGGGCACATGCTCCGTGCGC
>JAQUAC010000139.1 GCA_028687415.1 Acidocella sp.
TGACCCCGCCGGGGCCGCCTTCTGGCCGGCCAAGCGCGTGCTCATTGTCGCCGATTTGCACTTCGAGAAACCCTCCTCCTTCGCCGGACGCGGGGTGCTGCCACCTTATGACACCAAGGCGACGATAGAGCGGTTGAACCGGCTGGTGCGGCTGTACCGGCCCTCCAAGGTCGTCGTTCTGGGCGACAGCTTCCACGACAAGGACAGCACAGCCCGGCTGGGCCGGGACGATAGGGCGCGAATCGAGGCCATGGCGCGCGAGGCGCAATTCATCTGGGTGGCGGGCAACCACGCCGCCGAGCCGCAAGGCGTGCCGGGGCAGTGCATGGCGCTGTACCGGGAGGGGCCGTTCACCTTCCGGCACGAGGCCTCCCCCCGCCTCGGACCGCGCGAAATCGAGATTTCCGGACACCATCACCCAAGGGCGAGCATCGAGGCGCGGGCCAAGCGTGTTTCTCGCCCTTGCTTCGTGGCCAGCGCCGACCGGCTGGTACTGCCTGCCTTCGGCGCCTATGCCGGTGGCGTGGACGTTCGGGATCCCGCCATCGCCCGGCTGTTCCCACGCGGCTTGCGGGTGTTCCTGCTTGGGCAGGACCAGCTTTTTTCCTTCGCTCTGGAGCAGTTAGGCCGCATGGCTGAGGTGGCATGAGCCGCGCCAGCCTCGTCTGGTTCCGCAACGATCTGCGCCTTGAAGACAACCCGGCCCTGGCCGCCGCCGTGGCGGCGGGCGGGCCTGTTTTGGCTCTGTATATTCTGGACGAGCACGCCGGGGCGGCGAGCCGCTGGTGGCTACACCATTCCCTGACCGCCCTGGCGGCGGACCTCGCCGCACGCGGGGCAAAACTAATCCTGCGCCGGGACGACCCGGTGGAGATCATCCCCAAGCTGGCGGCGGAGATCGGCGCCACTTCGGTGCATACGGCGCGGAGCTTCGAGCCATTCTGGCGCCATGCCGACCGCGCGCTGAACGCGGCGCTGCGAGAGGCGGGCATCGGCTTCCACCGGCACCTCTCCACCGCATTGTTTCCACCCGAGCGCATCACCACCAAAACCGGTGGGCTGTACGGGGTATACACGCCGTTTTCCAAAGCCTGTTTCGCCGCCGGAGTGCCTGAGGAATTCTACCCGGCACCGGAGCGGATACCGGGGGTGGAAGCGGCATCCGACCGGCTGGAGGATTGGGAGCTGCTACCCGCCAAGCCGGACTGGGCGGCGGGTCTGCGTGCAGAATGGTCCCCCGGCGAGGCTGGGGCCAGGCAGCGGCTGGAAGCGTTCCTGGCCGGGCCAGTGCAGCTTTATGACAGGAACAGAGATGTCCCCGCCATCGCCGGCACTTCCAAGCTCTCCCCGCATGTGCATTTTGGCGAAATCTCGCCGCGTCATGTGTGGCACCGCGCCATGGCTGCGGGCGGCGGCGAGGGCGTGCAAACCTTCCTGAAGGAGCTGCTCTGGCGGGAATTCTCCATCAACCTGCTCTGGCAGCATCCCACGCTGCGGAAGCAGCCTATCCGCGTGGCATTCACGGCCTTTCCCTGGGTGGAGGACGCTGCCTCCCTGCGCGCCTGGCAACACGGGCGGACGGGCGTGCCGATCGTGGATGCCGGGATGCGCGAACTCTGGCAAACCGGCTGGATGCATAACCGCGTGCGGATGATCTGTGCCTCGTATCTGGTGAAGCACCTGCTCATCCCCTGGCAGGCGGGCGAGGCTTGGTTCTGGGACACGCTATGCGAGGCCGATGAAGCGGCGAACGGCGCCTCATGGCAATGGGTGGCGGGCTGCGGGGCGGATGCCGCTCCCTATTTCCGCATCTTCAACCCGGTGCTGCAGGGGCGGAAATTCGACCCCAAGGGAGATTATGTGCGGCGCTTCGTGCCCGAGCTGGCGCGGCTGCCGGATGGCTGCATCCATGCCCCGTGGGAGGCTGCCCCCGCCGTTCTTGCCCATGCCGGAGTATGGCTGGGGCAAACCTACCCGCGCCCCATTATCAGCCTGAGCGAAGGGCGCGCGCGAGCGCTGGCCGCTTACAGAAAAATGAAGATTTAACAATCTCGTGAGATGCCTTGTCATACGGGGGTAACGGGTCCATCTCAAAAATGTAATGACTTCTGGATTAGCATCCCACGGCGGCAAAATTCCCGCTGGCGTTCCGCTCCGTATCGTGGGTGACGTGCATGGGGACTCAAAGGCCTTCGCCCTGGCTGCCGAGACCGACCGTTTTGTCGTGCAGCTTGGCGATCTGGTGGATGACGGACCAGACACGCCCGGCGTGCTGCGCATCATGTTCCGCCTGCTGGACGAGAAGCGGGGCATGTTCATTCTCGGCAATCATGATTTCAAGCTAGCCAGGGCGTTGCGCGGTGATGCCGTACGCGGTCCGGCTCTGGCGCGCACGCTGGTGGAGCTGCCATTAGACATGCGGGAGCAGACGCAGGCCACGATCCAGGCCGCTCCCGCCTGGGTGAATATGGGGGCAGCCTTTTTCGTGCATGGCGGCTTTCACCTCGGCATGCTGACGGAGAGCGCTCCACCCTTCCCTTCCGGACGGCCGGGGCCACTGCTGGCCCGCGCGCTCTACGGCCAAACCACCGGCCGGGTGACCGGCGCCGGCAAGCCGGAGCGGCTGCTGCGCTGGGTGGAGGATATCCCCGAGGGGATGACTGTGTATTGCGGGCACGACCAGCGCAGCACCGATGGCCGCCCCTATATCCGCAACGCCCGCCAGGGCGGCAGTGCGGTGTTTCTGGACACCGGCGCCGGCAAGGGCGGACATTTGTCGTGGGTGGATATAGACCCGGTCTCAGCCCCGTAAGAACGGATTGCTCCGGCGCTCTTCGCCAATCGTCGAACCGGGGCCGTGGCCGCAAATGAAGGAGAAATCATCCGGCAGCGTGAGCAGCTTGGTGCGGATGGAGGTCATCAGCTGCTCGGTATTGCCATAATCGCCCAAATCCGTGCGGCCGACGGAATTGTGGAACAGCACATCGCCAAAAATGCCGAATTTCTGTTCGTGATTGATGAATACTACGTGCCCCGGCGTGTGACCGGGGCAGTGCCGCACCTCGAACTCAGCCCCGCCCATGTGGATAATCTCGCCATCTTTCAGCCAATGGTCCGGCTTGCAGTTGCGGGCGATGAGGCCGAAGCGCCGGCCCGCATTTTCCATGTCGTCGAGCAGGAACTTGTCCTCAATGGCCGGGCCGGTGATGCGCAAATCCAGCGCCTCGGACAGCTCCGCCGCGCCGCCCGCATGGTCCATATGGCCATGGGTGATGAAGATGTCGGTCACGGAGATGCCGGTCTGCTCGATAGCGGCGAGGATATGCGCCACGTCGCCACCCGGGTCCACCACCACGCCGAGCCTGGTTTCATCGTCCCACACCAGCGCACAATTCTGCTGGAAGGCGGTGACGGGGATGGTGCCGACCTGCAACGCCATGACCTTAGTTCCTCCGCAGATCAGGTGGTGTGGCTTCAGTCTTCAGCAAGGCCACAACTTCCTCCAGAGGCAAAATCTCCTGCGCCGCGCCCCCCAGGCGGCGGAGCGCGACCTTGCGTTCCTCAGCCTCCTTACGGCCAACCACCAGAATGTTCGGGACATGGTGCAGCGAGTGGTCACGGATTTTCGCCTGGATCTTCTGGTTGGAGGTATCCAGCTCCACGGTCAGCCCGGCAGAGCGCAGGGCCTCGGCCACCTCTTCAGCGTATGGGTCGGCATCCGAGACGATGGTGGCAACCACCACCTGCGTCGGCGCCAGCCAGAGCGGGAAGCGTCCGGCATATTGCTCGATGAGAATGCCCAGGAAGCGTTCGAAGCTGCCGATGATGGCGCGGTGCAGCATCACCGGGCGGGCGCGGCCGGATTCAGAGGTGACATATTCGGCGTCCAGACGCTCCGGCAGCACGAAATCCACCTGGATGGTGCCGCATTGCCAATCACGCCCGATGGCGTCGCGCAGCACGAATTCCAGCTTCGGCCCGTAGAACGCGCCCTCGCCAGGGTTCAGGGTATAGTCCACCCCAGCCTTCTCGCAGGCGGATTTCAACGCGGCCTCGGCGCGGTCCCACACTTCGTCCGAGCCGGCGCGGGTCTCCGGGCGGTCGGAGAATTTCACGGTGAAGCTCTCGAAGCCGAAATCCTTGTACACGCTCTCCAGCAGCTCGACGAAGCGCACAGTCTCGTCGGCGATCTGATCTTCCGTGCAGAAGATATGCGCGTCATCCTGCGTGAAAGCGCGCACGCGCATGATGCCGTGCAGCGCGCCAGAGGGCTCGTAGCGGTGGCAGGCGCCGAATTCGGCCATACGCATGGGCAGCTGGCGGTAGGAGCGCAGGCCCTGCTTGAATATCTGCACATGGCAGGGGCAGTTCATCGGCTTCAGCGCGAGGGTGGATTCTTCCTCAACAACCTCGGCTATAAACATGTTTTTGCGGTATTTGTCCCAATGACCGGACATCTCCCACAGCTTGCGGTCAACGAGCTGCGGGGTGCGCACCTCCTCGTAACCATTCTGCTCCAGGCGGCGGCGGATATAGGCCTCCACCGTGCGGTAGAGCTTCCAGCCCTTCTGGTGCCAGAAGATGCTGCCCACGGCCTCTTCCTGAATGTGGAAGAGGTCCATCTCCCGCCCGATGCGGCGGTGGTCTCGGCGCTCGGCTTCCTCAAGCTGGTGCAGATAGGCGTCCAGCTCCTTCTGGTCACGCCAAGCGGTGCCGTAGATGCGGCTCAGCATCGGGTTCTTAGCGTTGCCGCGCCAATACGCACCGGCGGTCTTCATCAGCTTGAATGCGGTGCCGACAGCGCCGGTGGAGGGCAGATGCGGGCCGCGGCACAGATCCAGCCACTCGCCCTGGCGGTAGATGGTGATGGTCTGGTCCGCCGGCAGGTCACGGATCAGCTCAGCCTTGAAGCTCTCGCCCTTCAGCGTGAAATACGCAATCGCGTCGTCACGGTCCAACACCTCTCGCGTGAACGGGGCGTTGGCGGCGATGATCTCGCGCATCTTCGCCTCAATGGCGGGCAGGTCATCCGGGGTGAACGGCTCGTTGCGGTAGAAATCGTAATAGAAGCCGTTCTCGATGGAGGGCCCGATGGTGACCTGCGTGCCGGGGTAGAGCGCCTGCACGGCCTCGGCCAGCACATGCGCGGCATCGTGCCGGATCAGCTCCAGCGCGGCCTCATCCTTGCGGGTGATGAACTTCACCTGCGCGTCCTCGGTGATCTCGCGCGCCATATCCATCTCGGCGCCGTTCACCACCATGGCGAGGGCGGCGCGGGCCAGGCCGGGCCCGATGGCGGCGGCGATCTCAGTGCCCGTAACCGCGCCCGGAAATGAGCGAACGGAACCGTCGGGCAGGGTGATTGCAGGCATTTGACTCTCTTTATGTGAAAAAAACTGGTGCGGCGTTATGGCAGGGAGGCGAGGACTTGCGCAACGGTAAGGTCTTGCAGACTGGGGGCGCGTAAAATCACGGGCCAGCCGCCATCCGGGTAGCGCGGGGCGGCGCGCACGGGGTCTGAGGCGTTGGAGAACAGCGAGACGCAGGGGCAATCCAGGGCAGCGGCGAGGTGCATGGGGCCGGTATCGTTGCCTATGGCCAGCGCCGCGCCACGAAACACCGAGGCCAGCTCGAAGAAATTCGTCTGGCCGGTGAGGTCCGTGCCGCCGATGATCCGCGCCAGCTCCCCCTCCCCTTTGGTGCCGACCACCACCACCTTCATGCCCATCCCCGCCGCGACCTCGCGGAATTTTTCCGGGGAAAAGCGTTTTTCCGGCCGGTGTGGAGCGGCGCCAGGCACCAGCACGGCGTAATGCGAGGGCAGGTTGAAGCGGGAAATATCCGCCGCCAACCAAGAGAGGTCCGGCGGCGGCAGCTCGGGGATTCCGGCGGCGCGCATCTGGCCTTCCAGCCGCTCGCGGGTGTGGATTTTGGCGCGGTCCGGATCGGCGTCCGGGTAAGCGCAGCCTTTGGCGACGCCCGACCAGGGCGGACGCCCAGCCAGGGCGAAATAGCGCTTGGTGCGGCCCGAGGTTTGCAGATCGTAAACCATGTCGAACCCGCGCAGCTTGCGGCGCAGGCGCAGAATGCCGGGCAGCGACCAGACATCCGGTTTGAAATCCACCACCACCGCGTCAAAATACGGGCTGGCGCCGAGCAGCCCGGCATAGGGTGCGGTGGTGAGCAGGGTGATCTCCGCCCCCGGATTGGCCGCCCGGATGGCCGCCATGGCGGGGAAGGACAGCACGATATCGCCAAAGGCACCGTGGCGGATGACAAGGATCCGCTTCACACCAGCAGCTCCGC
>JAQUAC010000140.1 GCA_028687415.1 Acidocella sp.
CGCTCATCCGGCTGTTCCGCACGCATCTGCCAGAGCCCGCGCCTATCACCATCCTGGCCGCCGAGCCACACCCGCGCGCGCCACGCCCGCCCCGTCCTGCGCCCAACTACGCCGAAGGCAACAGCCATAGTGCTGGCGGCGGTGATTCAAGCTGGTTCCGCGTGCCCGTCGGGCGCAAGCAGAACGCCGACCCGAAATGGCTCATCCCGCTCATCTGCCGCGCCGGCAACATCACTAAGCAGGAGATCGGTGCCATCAGGGTGTTCGACCGAGAGACGAAATTTGAAATTCTGCCGCATGCCTCGGCGGAGTTCACCGCCACCCTGGCTGCCGGCATTGCGGGGGATCTGAATATCGACCCCACCACGCCGCCCAGCCCTGGAGCACGCGGGCCTATGGGGCCTCGCCCCACCGGCCCCAGGCCGCCGCGGCCGGAATACGCCGCCACCGACAAACCCAGCGAGCAACAGCGCCGCAAGAAGAACAAGGCCGCCAAGAACATCTGGTAAGCCGTCTCCTGACCGGGCCTTTAAATCGGCCCGGTCAGCTCCACCTCAATAGCGGCGCAGCAACGCCACGAGGTGTCCCTGTACCTTCACCCGCTCAGCTGGAAAAATCCTGGTCTCATACCTTATATTGGCCGGTTCCAGAGCAATCGATTGCCCCTTGCGGCGCAACCGCTTCAGCGTCACCTCGGCCTCGTCGATCAACGCCACAATGATCTGCCCGTTCTCCGCCGTCTCTCCCTTACGGATGATGACCGTATCACCGTCCAGAATCCCGGCCTCGATCATCGAGTCCCCTTCCACCTGCAAGGCGAAGTGGTCTCCCGGCCCAAGCAGGGCAACCGGCACCTCGATCTCTTCCTCATTATCCCGCAGCGCCTCTATGGGCAGACCGGCGGCGATCTTGCCGTAAAGCGGCAGAGAAACCGCCCCTGCCTCGTTGGCCGAACGCACGCCGGGCAGCTTGCCAGAGAAATTCCCCTGAATCACGTTCGGAGCAAAGCGCGACAATTCCCGCGCCGGCGGGGCCAGATCGTCCGAGAGCCGCACCACCTCCAGTGCTCGCGCACGGTGCTTGTGCCGCCGCAAAAAGCCCCTCTCCTCCAGCGCCGTGATCAGCCGGTGAATGCCCGACTTGGAGCGTAACTTAAGTGCGTCCTTCATCTCCTCGAAACTCGGGCTACACCCAGTCTCGCGCAGACATTTGTCAATAAAGACCAGTAATTCGTGTTGCTTGGTGGTTAGCATGAAATTCTCCAAGGCTCCGGCGCCTTGCAGGAACAAAGCGCCAACTAAGCGTTTGTTCTAGTTTAGTTCTTGCTTTCCCGTCAAGCGTCACAAATCGTATAGCCGAATAATCTCAACCGCCTCGCCTTCCGCCAGCGCCCCCTGGTGAGGCAGACGGCGGATCAGCGCATCGGCACTCGCCAAGGCGCGCAGCACACTCGAATCCTGCACAGGCAACGGCGTCGCCACCCACCCCTCGTCCCGCCATTCCAGCGTGGCGCGCATATAATCCTCGCGCGCATCGTTTGGCCTCACCCCCTGCCCCAGCCGCGCCCGGCCGAAAACTGGCCCTGCCGCGGGCAAGCCGCTCATCGCCGTCAGCGCCGTCTCCAAAAACAAAATGGCACAGACAAACGCCGAAACCGGATTCCCTGGCAAACCCAGCACAGGCATTTCGTCAATGCGCCCAAAGATCAACGGTTTGCCTGGCCGCATAGCTATTTTCCAGAAATCCAGCGCGAATCCATGCGTCTCCAAGCCGGCCTGCACGAGATCGTGCGCGCCCACGCTCGCCCCTCCGGTTGTGACCAGCATATCCGCCCCCCGCGCCGCCGCCGCAGCAGCAGCTATGGCCGAGGCATCGTCCCGCGCGATCGACAATAGCAGGGGCTCCCCGCCACGCGCCGCAATGAATGCCATCAGCATTGAGGAGTTTGAGCTTACAATCCCGCTCGAGCCGATCGGTTCACCCGGCAGAGATATCTCATCCCCCGTCGCCAGAATCGCGATTCGCGGACGGCGATACACGCACAGCCAGGGGTGATTCCCCGCCGCGGCCAGCCCGATATCCCGTACCGTCAGCCGTCGCCCAGCCTGTATAAGTTCCTGCCCCACAAGAAAATCCTGTCCCTGGCGGCGCACATGCCGCCCGGCGGTGCAGGCTTCACCAATGGTCACGATGCCATCCGCCGCAACGGCGTTTTCCTGCATCAATACCGTATCCGTGCCTGCAGGCATGAAGCTGCCGGTGAACAACCGCACCGTCTCGCCCGCGCCAACGCTTCCAGTAAACGCATGCCCCGCCGGAGCCTCGCCGATCAGGCGCAACCGCGCCCCCGCCATGCCGTCCTCAGCGCGCAGCGCATAGCCATCCATAGCCGAAACATCCGCTGGCGGCTGCGAAACCCGTGCCAGCACCGGCACCGCCAGAACCCGCCCATGAGCCTGCGCCAGCGCCACAATCTCGGTGCCCACCGGCCGCAAACCCGCGAGAATCCTCGCCCGCGCTTCCTCCACGCTAATCATGGCTGAGAAAAATCTCCCGTCTTGCCGCCGGTTTTCTCAACCACCCGAATCGCCTCGATCCGCATGCCCCGATCAACGGCCTTCACCATGTCGTAAATCGTCAGCGCCGCGACGCTCACCGCCGTCAGCGCTTCCATCTCCACACCGGTCCGCCCTGTGCTCCGCACCGTCGCGGAAATCTCCACCGCATCCTCGCCCAGGCCCAGCTCCAGCGAGACCGCGTCCAGCGGCAAAGGATGGCATAGCGGGATCAACTCCGCCGTCCGCTTAGCCGCCATGATTCCGGCCAAGCGCGCTGCTGCGAGCACATCGCCCTTCTTTGTCCCACCGCTCTTGATCAGCGCCAGCGTCTCCGGCAGCATCGCCACACGCCCCTTGGCCGTGGCCTGCCGCACAGTCTCCGTCTTGGCTGATACATCGACCATACGGGCCGCACCCGACTCGTCGATATGCGTCAGCCGGTTCAATTCGTTCCGAGCAGCCGGCGCACGGCCAAGCCGACATTCTGCTCACGCATCAGCGACTCGCCCACCAGGAAGCCCTGCACGCAGACCTTCCGCAGCCGTTCGATATCCTCATGCGTCTTGATCCCGGATTCAGAGATCAGGAACCGATCCGGCGGACACAGGCGGGAAAGCTCCTCGGTCGTATCCAGAGATGTCACCATGGTCTTCAAGTTACGGTTGTTAATGCCGAGCAGCGGCGTCTGCAGCCCTAGCGCCCGCTCCCGCTCCCCCGCGTTATGCACTTCCGCCAGCACATCCATATCCAGCGCCCGCGCCAGAGCCTCCAGCTCCCGCGCCTGCTCGTCCTCCAGCGCCGCCAGGATCAGCAGAATACAATCCGCCCCCATCGCCCGGCTCTCGTAAATCTGCCACTCATCCAGAACAAAATCCTTACGCAACACCGGCAAACTCACCGCCGCCCGCGCCGCCTGCAAATGCGCCGTGGTACCGGAGAAATATTTCTCATCCGTCAGCACCGAGAGGCAGACCGCCCCAGCCTCCGCATAAGCCTGCGCCAGCGCCACCGGATCAAAATCCTCGCGGATCAGCCCACCGGAGGGCGATGCTTTCTTGATCTCGGTAATCAGCCCCGGCAGCCCCGCCGCCGAAGCATCCATCAGCGCCCGCCCAAATCCACGTGGTTTGTCCGCCTCACGGGCCGCCTGCTTCACCTCGTCCAGTGATAACGCCGCCTGCCGCTCCGCTACTTCCACGCGCTTATCCGCGCAGATTTTGGCCAGCACATCCTCAAGCGCGATCATATTCATTTATGCCCCTGCTCCTGAGACGCCACGCGCAGCCGCTCAAGCACAGCCGCGGCAGCGCCGCTATCAATTGCCGCCGCGGCGCGTGTAACGCCCTCGGTCAGACTTCCCGTTGCCTCCGTGACGACCAGCGCCGCAGCCGCGTTAAACAAAATTGTGTCGCGATACCCGTTTTTTGCGCCGCCCAGCACCGCGCGCAGCGCCGCCGCGTTCTCCGCCGCATCGCCGCCTTGCAGCGCCTCCATCGGCACCGGCGCCAGACCGGCATCGGCGGCACGCAGGGTGAATTCCCGTATCTCGCCATGGCGAAGCGCCGCCACTTGGTTTTCGCCAGCCAGAATCAACTCATCCAGCCCGCCGCCATGCACCACCCAGGCCGTTTCGCTACCCAGTTTGGCGAGCGTCTCCGCCACTGGCCTGCACCACACCGGGTCATAAACCCCAATCAGCTGATGCTTCACGCCGGCTGGATTCGCCATCGGCCCAGTCAGATTGAAAATCGTGCGCGTACCAAGCTCCACGCGAGCCTGCGCCGCATGGCGCAGCGCCGGATGGTGCCGTGGCGCAAACAAAAACACGCACCCCGCCTCAGCCAGCACGCCAGAAAGCCGCTCCATCGGCGGCTCGATATTTACGCCTAGCGCGGCCAGCACATCTGCACCGCCCGCGCGGGAGGTGAGCGCCCGGTTGCCATGCTTGGCCACGGGAATCCCGCACGCTGCCAACACAAACGTCACCGCCGTCGAGATGTTCAGGCTCGCCGCGCCATCGCCGCCCGTGCCACACACATCCATGGCGTTTTCCGGCGCCTCGACTCGTGTCATCCGTGCCCGCATCGCCGTCACCACACCGGTCAGCTCCGCCACAGTCTCGCCTCGCACGCGCATCGCCATCAGCATGCCGCCGATCTGCGCCGGAGTCGCCAACCCATCCATCACGATGCCGAACGCCGCCTCGGCCTCTTCCGCACTAAGCCTCTCGCCCTTCGCGAGCCGTGCCAGCACAGGCTTAAGCGACATATTCATGCCGCCTGCTTCGGCGCCGTCCGCTCGCACGCCAAGTTAAGGAAGTTCCGCAAGATCTCATGCCCGTGCGAAGTCGCGATGCTCTCGGGATGAAACTGCACGCCATAGATCGGCAGTGTCGCATGCCGCAGCCCCATGATCGTGCCGTCCTCGGTCCAGGCCGTCGCCACCAGGGCCTCCGGCAGGGTCGATTTCTGCACGATCAGCGAGTGGTAGCGCGTCGCCGTGAATGGATTCGGCAGCCCCGCGAACACATCCGTGTTGTCATGAAAAATCTGGCTCGTTTTGCCGTGCACCGGCTCCACCGCCCTTATCACCTGCCCGCCAAAAGCCTGACCGATGGATTGATGCCCCAGGCACACGCCAAACAACGGCACCTCACGTTCCGCCGCCAGCTTCACCATGTCCAGACAGATCCCCGCCTCGGTCGGCGTGCAGGGGCCGGGTGAAAGCACCACCGCCTCGGGGTTCAACGCCAGTGCCTCTTCCGCCGTCAGCGCATCATTGCGCTTCACCAGGCACTCAGCCCCCAGATCGCCAAAGAACTGCACCAGATTGAAGGTGAAGCTGTCGTAGTTATCAATCAGAAGAATCATGGCTCAAACCTCCGGCGCGGCAACATAGCGTACCGCGTCCTCAGCGGCGCGGAACAGCGCCCGCGCCTTCTGCACACTCTCGGCATACTCCGCCTCGGCATCCGAATCAGCAACCACGCCGACTCCGGCCTGCACGTACATTTTGCCGTCCTTCACCAGAGCGGTGCGCAAGCCGATGCACGTATCCATGGTCCCATTGGCGGCAAAATAGCCGATGCACCCAGCATAAAGCCCCCGGCGGGAGGGCTCCAGCTCCTCAATGATCTGCATCGCCCGCACCTTTGGCGCGCCAGAGAGCGTACCGGCGGGAAAACCAGCGATCAGCGCATCCAGCGCGTCGCAGTCTTTCCGCAGCTTGCCCTCCACGGTCGAGGAAATGTGCATGACATGCGAAAACCGCTCGATGACAAAGCTCTCAACCACCCGCACCGAGCCGATCTCGGACACCCGGCCCACATCGTTGCGCCCAAGGTCGAGCAGCATCAGATGCTCGGCCCGTTCCTTCGGGTCCGCCAGCAGCTCCGCCTCCAGCGCCAAATCCTCGGCCACATCCACGCCGCGCCGCCGCGTTCCCGCCAGCGGGCGGATCGTCACCGTGCCATCCCGGTAGCGCACCAAAATCTCCGGCGAGGAGCCGACAGCGGCAAAATCGCCGAAATCCAGGAAGAACAGGAATGGCGCCGGATTGACCCGCCGCAGGCTGCGATACAACGCAAAAGGCGGCAACGAGAACGGCGCCTCAAAGCGCTGACTCGGCACAATCTGGAACGCATCCCCGGCGCGGATATAATTCTTGGCTGTCTCCACCACGCCGAAGAACTCTTCCTTCTCCATGTTGGAGGTCTGCTCGATTGGTTCCAG
>JAQUAC010000141.1:0-500 GCA_028687415.1 Acidocella sp.
ACCGGTGGCCCAGCAGGGCTTGGTGGTGATGAAATTGACATGCCGGGTGGAGCCGCTGGGGTTGTACGGATCCAGCACGGCAAGCACCGGCCCGTCGCTGCCTCGGGTGAGGGCAAGGTCGATCTTGGCAGCGGCGCGGGCGAGCTGGTCCTCATACAAAATCGCGCCAATCGGCACGCCTTTGGTGACAAGGTAGCCGCCATCCAGCCAGGCGCGGGCGAGGCGCTGGATTTGCGGGAACAGATGCTGCTTGGGCACGTTATCCTCATCGCGGAAATGCGCGTAGAGCAAATATTTGGCGAGATTGAAGCTGATCTCTGAGGGGCGCAGCCGCTCCAGGACTTTGGGCGTGATGGTCACACCCGCGCCGACGATACCTTCCAAGACCACCGAGGTGGGGCCGATATCGGCGGGGGTGATTTCCAGCCGGCTATCCTCGGTGAATTTGGGTTCCAGCTTTTCACCCGGCAGCTCGCGCCGGTAGCCACTGACGCGTGGGG
>JAQUAC010000141.1:510-6227 GCA_028687415.1 Acidocella sp.
GCGCCGCGCGTTCCTTGATAGCATGCACGCGGGTGAGCGGCTTGGGCTTGGTTGGCTTGGTTTTTTGCGGGGAGGTGGTGAAGTCGAACGGGATGCCCATGATGTCGGCATACTCAACGTCGAACAGGCCGGTTTCAGGGTTGATGTCATAAGATTGGCGGCGCAGGCCACGGCCCACCACCTGCTCGCACAAAAGCTGGGTGCCGAAGGCGCGCACGCCGAGAATATGGGTGACGGTGTTGGTGTCCCACCCCTCGGTCAGCATCGAGACCGAGACAACACAGCGTATCTGCTCACCTAGCTTGCCTGGGCGGCCGACCGTGTTCATCACTTCACGCAGCAACTCGGCCTCGCTGGCCTCGCCCTGGGCGGCTCCGGCCCCCTCGCGGGTGGCAAGTTCGCGCTTGAATTGCTCGATCTCGGGTGCTGCGGCGGCGGCGAAGCCTTTATCCAGCGCCTCGCCGGATTCAATCTGGCGGGAGTCGATCAACAATGTGCGGGGTTTGGGCAGGCGGCCGCCTTGGTCGTCGTAATTACGGAACAGCTCAAGGTGCCCGGCATGGAAGGTGGCGCGTTCACCCGCGTCGGCGTCGCCACGCTCAAACCCGGCGATCCACTCGAATACCAGTTTCGAGATGGCGGTATTCTGGCAGACCACGATGAATACCGGCGGCACCTCGATACCCGCGCGCTGCCAGCGCTCGAATTCGCCCTCGTAATGGCTATAGAGGGCGTTGAGCGCGGTTTTGAGCATATTGGGCAGATCGAACGGGCTGAGCTTGGCGGCACCGGCGGCGGTTTTGGGCAGGTCCCTGCCGATCTGCTTCCACAAATCGCGGTAGACGACCGTATCGGTCTGCACCAGATTGTCGGTGACCGGCACGCGCGGGAGTTTGACGATGCCGCTCTCGATGGCGTCAATCAGGCTGAAATCCGAGACGACCCAGGGGAAGAGATAACCTTCAGGGTAGCCCGAGCCGCGGAGGAAGAAGGGCGTGGCGGAGAGGTCGTAGACCGCGCGAACGCCTTTTGAGAGTCTGCGTCCCAGCGCCTCGATACCGTTGATCCATAGGCGGGCGGCTTCCTCGTTCTCGGCGGCTTCCTTTTTGTCGTCACCTGTCAGCGTGCCTTCAGCGTCGTCTCCCACCTTGTGCCGGTAGCAATGGTGCGCTTCGTCGTTGATGACATTGACGTGGGGAAATTTGAGCAGCTTGCCGCAAGCGCGCTCGAGCATCTGGGTGTCGGTTTCCGTGGTCTTGACCGGCTCCGGCGCGTTGCCTTGCAGGAAGCTGCGCGCGACCTTGGGCAAGGACATGGTCTCGCGGTGCTGGAAGGCGTGATAGTTGGTGATGACGATTTCCGCGCGGCGGATATCGGGCAGCATTTCCGGGGGAACAAGCTCGCGGGTTTCGTAATAATTATCCGGATCGCTTGGCTGCAGCACGCGCAGGCGGTCCTTGATTGTAATACCCGGGGCGATGATGAGGAAGGCGCGGGAGAAATCCTTCGAATCCTTGCGCGCGGCGTTCACCGCCTGCCAAGCGATGAGCATAGCCATAACAGTGGTTTTGCCGCTGCCCGTCGCCATTTTCATGGCGAGCCGGAATAAAGCAGGGTTTGCTTCCTCGTTGGCAGCCGCGAGTCTTTCAATGAATGATTTGCCGGTGCCGCGTTTAGGCGCCACCTCGGTCAGCCAGATGATTGTCTCAACTGCTTCGACCTGGCAGAAAAATGGCTGGGGGCCGTTGAATTTGTGATGCCGCCAATGTTCAAGAAGCCGTTGGGTAACCGAAGTGACGCCCCATTTCGCCGGGTCCGGTTGGCGCCGCCACTCATCCACATGGCGGCGAATGTCGTTGATCAGCGGGTTTTCTTCGTAGGTTTCCAGCCCCAGCGACGCCTGGGTAGATGCAGCCCTTTTGCGCGCAGCAGGCACCGGGACGATGAAGCGTGACGGCCGGCGCCCGGCAAGGGGGGAGCCACCGACTGGCTGGCCTTTATCGTCGAGCGGATGGTGCCATTCTGGCGCCCGGTACGGCGAATTAAGGATTGGCCGTTCGTAAAAGCTGCTTTCGGTCATCGTTTCGCCCCGCTCACCTGATTCTGGCTATAGCATCTGCGCCTTGGGGTCAATTTATGGGGGAATGAGTCGGGCTTATTAAAGCAAATAAAATCAAATGGTTGTGGGGCTATTTGGTGCGATACGGGCTCAAAAATTGAGCTGTGCCGGCAAGGCTTGCCAGGCCAAAGCTGATCATGCCACGACAAGGGGACACATCGGATGGACATTGCATGGCCAAGACGACAACGCTGAATGCCAAAAACCTGGAAGCCCTGGGGGCGGAGCGCCTCGCCGCGCTGCTGATTGAGATCAGCACCGGTGATGCCGTGGCGAAGCGCAGGTTGCGGATGGAGCTGGCGGGGGCGCAAAGTCCTGCCGAGCTGGGCAAGGAGGTCGGCAAGCGGCTTGCCGCCATCGGCCGGGCGCGGAGTTTCGTGGATTGGCGCGGCATCAAGCCTCTGGCAGCTGATCTTGAAGCCCAGCGCGCCGCCATTGCCGGGGCCATCGCCCAGCGTGACCCGGCGGAAGCGCTCAACTTGCTCTGGCGCTTCATGGAGCTGGCCAACCCGGTCTTTTCGCGCTGCGATGACAGCAATGGCCATATCAGCCCGATTTTTCACCAGGCTTGTGAGGATCTAGGCACCATCGCCGTGCTGGTCAAACCTTCGTCCCAGGCGCTGGCAGAGCAAAGTTTCAGGGCGCTGCTGGCCAATGATTACGGCCAGTTCGATGGGCTTATTACGGCCCTGGCCAAGGCGTTGGGGAAGGCTGGGCTGGATCATCTGAAGCAGCTCATGACTGATCTGTCGAACCGGCCGGTGGAGAAACCGGCGGCGAAAGACCGTATCAAGATCGGTTATGGCTCCGCCGGGCCGATTTACCAGGATGAGATAGAAGAAAGCTCCCGCACCAGCACCGTGAAGCTGGCCTTGCGGGAAATCGCCGACGCCCAAGGGGACGTGGACGCTTTCATCGCGCAGTATGACGCCAAAACCCGCAAGGTGCCGGCCATTGCCGCCAAGATCGCCCGAAGGCTGCTCGCGGCGGGGCGTTTGGAGGAAGCCTGGAGCGCCATCGAGGCTGCGGCACCCCGCCAGCGCAGCCGGGAGGATTGGCTTGATTTTGCATGGGAGGATGCCCGCATCGCGATTCTGGACGCAATGGGCCGCACTTCGGAGGCCCAGGAGGCGCGGTGGCGCTGTTTTGAGCGTGCGCTGTCACCGGCGCATTTGCGGGAATATCTGAAGCGCCTGCCGGACTTCGACGATGTCGAAGCCGAAGAGAAGGCGCTCGATCTGGTCAAGAAGGACAAGGATTTTTCGGAAGCGCTTGGATTTCTTGTCTCGTGGCCGGACCTGAACCGCGCGGCGGCTCTGGTACTGGAGCGCACGCGAGAATTGGATGGCGATCGGTATGAAATCCTGACCCCGGCATCAGAGGCGCTGGCGGGCAAGCACAAGTTGGCGGCCGTGCTGGTGCTGCGGTCGATGATCGATTTCGCGCTGAACCAGAACCGTTCCAGCCGCTACAAGCACGCCGCTCGTCATTTGCTGAGCTGCGCCAGCCTGTCCGCCGGGGTTGAGACATTCGGAGGCTTGGAAGCGCACGATGCCTATGTGGCCCGGCTGCGACGGGAGCATGGCCGCAAGAGTTCGTTTTGGAGCCTGTTGGCGTAAGGCCCGGCCCAGGGGCGCGTAATTCTGAGGATCAACTTCAGTAAGCGCCGCCGGAGAAGAGAAGCTGTTGCCATATGGCGATACATGGCGTATATATAGCCATATGACAGGAGTTGCCCATGTCTGTGCTTAGCCAGATCACCGTTGCGCCGAAGCCCTTTTCACCTGACCCGATCACCGATGAAGAGGCAGGCGCCATGTTCCGTGCGGCCTTGAACCTTTTTCGCCTATGGGGGGTGACAGACGACCAGGCCGCGATCATCCTCGACTTGCCGCGCCGTACCTTTGCCCGCTGGAAAGCTGGCGAAATTGGCCGGATTGGCCGTGACGGCAAGGCTAGGCTCTCCAACCTCATGGGGATCCACAAAGCCTTGCGGATCATTTTCAAGGAGCCGGTGCGCGGCTATGCCTGGATCAAAGCCCCGAATACGGGCTTTGGCGGTAGCTCGGCTTTGGATGTCATGCTCCATGGTGAATTAACCGACCTCATGCGTGTGCGGCATTATCTGGATGCGGAGCGTGGCGGCTGGTGATCGACCCGTCGATCGTACCCATCTCGCCGGTTCATTGGGTTAGTGCCAGGCGGATCATCCGCAGCCTGTATCCGCCTGTCGATTTGTTCGAAGATATTGCCGATCCAGAAGACTGGCCCTTGTTGATTGCCGCCGAGCAGAAGACCAATCCGCGCCTCATGGAAACGATCGGCGCACTTGATCTGGTGCCGGTGGCGCGGCGCGTTTCCGGGCCGGGGGCAAGCTACCTCATGGCCCCCTTCACGCATGTCAGTCCAGAACGGCCGAGCCGGTTCAGTGCTGGTGCCTATGGCGTGCTTTATGCTGCGCGCGCGTTTGAGACGGCCGTGCTCGAGACTGTTCACCATCATGCCCGTTTCATGGCGCGGACCGACGAGCCGCCCGGCTGGACATCGCAGTTCCGGGAGCTTGTGCTTGATATTCGGGCCTCACTTCACGACCTGCGGGGTGGAATTGATGCCTTCCTGCCCGCGTTGGATCCGGATAATTACGCGATGGCGCAACAATTGGCGGCGGCGTTGCGGGGCAGCGGGTCTGACGGGTTGGTCTACCCCAGCAGGCGTGACCCTGACGGTGTTTGTGTAGGGCTGTTTTACCCGGACCTAGCCACGCCGCCTGTGCAAGGACGCCATCTTGATTATCACTGGGATGGTGTTCGCGTTGATCTGGTCCGCGATGCAGGGACGGGAGGGGTTTTTCGGGTGAAGGAATGCTGAAGAGGGCGGAAGCAAACACGGGCCACACATGTTCACGGGCATTTTGCGAAGCGACATCCTTCAGCCCACCCGGGGTTTTTGGGAGCCAATGGGTAGTTTGGGTACGCTTCGCGTTAAATGGTGCGGGCGTTGTGTGTAGGTTAGCCAATTAGGGCATTTTGAGCCAAAGATTGAAACGATCGAGGATTTTTAAGTGTATTATTTAGGGTAGTGCACATGCAATTTTGAAAGATAGAAGAATACGCTTGACTAATTTTAATGCCATTCCGTCTCATAACCTGAAGGTCCCTGGTTCAAATCCAGGTCCCGCAACCACTAAATCAAACTAAATCAATAGCTTAAAGCCACCTCAAGGTGGCTTTTGGCGTTCTGGCGCACTAGGGGTAAGCGATGCCCAGCCGCCCTGTGATTTAGCTTTGACTTTTGCGTCAGGGTGTGGCTGTCGGTTTCCAGCACCAGGGCATAAGTTCGTCGATGCGTGCCTGGGGCCATCCGTTGACGAGGCGGGTCAGCAGATTGGTGAAGTAGGTCTGTGGGTTGACGTTGTTCAGCTTGCAGGTTTCGATCAGTGAAGCGGTGGCGGCCCAGTTATCGGCGCCTTCGTCCGAGCCCGCGAACAGCGAGTTCTTTTTTGATAATTTGATGGGGCGCATGCATCGTTCGACGGTGTTGTTGTCGATTTCGATGCTACCATCGGCGAGGAATTGCTCCAGGCCATGCCAGTGGTTCA
>JAQUAC010000002.1 GCA_028687415.1 Acidocella sp.
GCTCAACCGCTCAACCCGGCGGTTGCATCTGACCGAGGCCGGGGCGACCTTCTACGAGCGCGCCGTGGCGGTGCTGGCGGGGGTGGAGGAGGCGCGGGAAGCGACCATATCGCTGAACGCGACGCCGCAGGGTCTGCTGCGCATCAACGTGCCGGGGGCGTTCGGGCGGCACCATGTCGTGCCGCATCTGCCGGCGTTCCGCGCCGCCTATCCGCGCATCCGGTTGGATGTGACGCTGACCGATGTGACGGTGGATCTGATCGAGACCGGTACGGATGTGGCCATACGCATCGGCGCGCTGGCGGATTCCGCGCTGGTGGCCAGACGCTTGGCGCCGCAGCGGCGGCTGCTGGTGTGCGGGCCGGATTATTTGGCCCGGCAGGGGGCGTTGGCCGCGCCCGGGGAGCTGGCCGGGCGGGATTGCCTGAATTTTACCCTACAGCCCGGAGATAGCTGGTATTTTCGTCCGGCTGGGGTGGAGGATGCCGAGGCGCTGGAGGTGAAGGTGCAAGGGCCGTTCCGCGCCAATGATTCCGAGGCGCTGCTCTACGCCGCGCGGGCGGATATGGGGTTTGCCCTGCTGCCGAGCTGGCTGGTGGCGGAAGATATGCAAGCCGGGCGGCTGGTGGACGCGCTGCCGGGCTGGGAAGGGGCGATCGCCCAGGGGCCGGCCCGGGCGATCTGGGGGGTGTACCCGCCGAAGAAGACAGTTTCGCCCAAGGTGCAGGCGTTTCTGGCCTTCTTTGCCGCGTGCTACGGCAAGCCGCCGTATTGGGATAGGCAGATTTCCGACGTGGCTATAGCCCGGCAATAGCAGTCTGTTGCTGCGCGGCGGCATAGGCGGCTTGGCGCGGGACGAAGATAAGCGGCATGCGGTGCATCCCTTCATGTAACTAACAGCCCGCATGTGCGCCTTGCCGGGGGCGCTGTGTGGCTACCTGGCGGCAAAAGTTCTTTGCGGAAGGGGGTAGGAATGGCCGTTGAGATGCGGCCCAGATTAGAGTGCTTTGTTCCTCATGGTATTATTATATTATGTACGGTTAACCATATATTAAAAGGACACATTTTAGACTTTGTAAGGTGTTGTCTTAGAAAACAGGAAGAAAGCTTCATGGCCTCCGATTCCAAAAAACGGTTTTTCGGTTCGCTGTCAGCGAAGTTAATCGGCGTTGCCGGTGGGGCTTTCGCGGTCATTCTTTTAAGCGCGATTGTGCTGTCCGCCTGGACTATCCGGACCCGTGTTGAAGCCTCCGTGTATGCCCAGGCCGAAGCCGAGGCCAAGAGCGTTGCCAATGCGGTGTCAACGAAATTAACTGAGCAGGGCTCGGCGGCGAGCACCATGACCGGAACGATTGCCGCTGCGTATCAGGCGGGTATGCGCGACCGCGCCGTGGTGGTGGCGATGCTGAAAGCCAATGATGACCGCTATGCCGATGTCTATGGTTCCTGGATGGAGGAGGCGCAAGGCGGGTTCGATGGCACAAGCGACCCGAAGGCGCCGGGCGACAACGCGGATGGCGTCTTCGCGCCGTATTGGACGAAATCGGATGACGGCAGTATCCAATATTCCTCAATTCCCACGGATTACTCGCAGCCCTGGTACAAGCTTGCCGCAGCCACGGGGAAAGGCGCGATCACTGAGCCTTATGTCTATGGCGGCAAGACCATGGTTTCCATCGCTTATCCGGTGATATCGAGCGGGAAGCAGATCGGCGTGTCGGGGATCGACGTGCGGCTGGACTGGCTCTCCCGGATGCTGGCGGCGATGAAGCCGTTCGGCAGCGGCCGCGTCATGCTGGTCTCCGGCGGCGGTGACTGGGTCGTCAATCCAAATCCTGATTTGCTTATGAAGCCCTATGCCGGACCTGGCGCCAGCGAGGTTGCAGCCGCCATAGCCGACGGGCAGCCGCGCATTCTGCGCAAGGTCGATGGCGGCAGCGTTGAGCGCATCGTTTATCCATTCGCCGTGCCCAACCTGCATGCGACATGGGCCATCATCATCGACGTGCCGGAAGAAGTGCTGACCGCGCCGGTGCGGCAGGATACATGGGCGATGATCGGAGGCGGCATCGTTACGCTGCTGCTGGTTCTGGGCGCGCTCTATTTCACCGTTCGCACGCTGATCCGGCGCCCGGTGGAAATGCTACTGGCCTCGGTGGAGACACTGAAGCGCGGCGATTACGACAGCAAGGTCGAGGGGCAGGAGCGGCGGGACGAAACCGGCACCATCGCTCATGCGCTGGAAGGCTTCCGCCACACTTTGGCGGAGGGGCGGCGGCACGAGGCCGCGGCGGCGGCGGAGCGTCGTCAGGCCGAGCAGGAACGGGCCGCGGCGGAAGCCGCGCGCACGGTCAAGACCGCCGAGCAGAACAAGGTTGTTGAAGCGCTGGGGAATGGGCTCTCCCGTCTTTCCGATGGCGATCTCCTCTTCCGCCTGAACGAGCGCTTCGCACCCGATTACGAGATGCTGCGGACCGATTTCAACGCCGCGCTGCACAAGCTGCAGGAGACGATGAAGGCGATTGCGGATAACACGCAAGGGGTTAGCACCGGCTCGTCCGAGATTTCCCAGGCGTCGGACGATCTTGCCCGCCGGACCGAGCAGCAGGCCGCCAGCCTGGAGGAAACCGCCGCCGCCCTGAGCGAAATAACCTCGACGGTGAAAAAGACCGCTTTGGGCGCGAACGAGGCCCACAGGCTGGTGAGTGACGCCAGGACGGATGCGGAACAGTCCGGCGTGGTGGTGCGGGAGACTGTCGATGCGATGGCGGGGATTGAAAACGCCTCCAAGCAGATCAGCAACATTCTTGGGGTGATCGATGAGATTGCCTTCCAGACCAACCTGCTGGCGCTGAATGCCGGGGTGGAGGCGGCGCGGGCCGGTGACGCGGGCCGGGGCTTCGCGGTGGTGGCGACCGAGGTGCGGGCCTTGGCGCAGCGCTCGGCCGATGCGGCGAAGGAGATCAAGGCACTGATCTCGGCTTCCGGCAAACAGGTGGAGAGTGGCGTGAAGCTGGTGGGAGAGACCGGCAAGGCGCTGGATCGGATTGTCGGTCAGGTTGTGCGCCTGAGCGAGCTGATTACCGACATCGCCGGCTCGACTCAGGAACAGGCGACCGGGCTGAATCAGGTGAATGCCGCCGTGAACCAGATGGACCAGGTGACACAGCAGAATGCCGCCATGGTGGAGGAGGCTAGTGCCGCCTGCCATTCCCTGACCACGGAGGCGGTGGAGCTGGCGCGGCTGGTCGGACAGTTTCAGGTTGGCCATGGTGCCGCGCGGAAGGGTGGGTTTGATTTTGAAGCTTTGATCGATAAGGCTGGTGCCCCGGTCTGAGCAAGTCGGCCCATTCAGGGAGGGGGTAGCGCATAAGCCTTGCAGAGGGCTATGGTCGGACTAACAAATTGAACGTTGTGCAGAACATGATGGATCCCGGCTGTTTGCAATGTAGTGGATCGCGCGCGTGATGGTGGTGGCCACGATGCGCGTGTCCCCCGGCGTTATCGCCTTGTCCGGCCCGCTTTCGGCGCGGGGCATAGGCAGGTTGTGGGAACATGCCGTTTCCGCCGCGCGCGAAGCGGGCGGTGGAGCGCTTAAGGTTGATGTTTCCGGTGCTACTGTGCTTGACACTTCAGGTGCGGCCTTGTTGCTGGCGTTGGAGGCTGGCCATGGCGGCGCGGTGGAGATCGCGGGGGCGGATCAGCACGGCGTGGCGCTGATCGCGCAGATGCGGAAGGTCAAGCCCGCGAAACCCGCCGCTCAGCCGGCAAAAGCCGGCGCCAGCGGTCTGGCCTGGCTGGCGGTTGCGCGTATCCGGCTGGAGTTTTTCGGCGCCATGGTGCTGGCGCTGCTGGCTTTGCCGGCTAAGCGCCGCTTTCTGCGCGGCGCGGACTTCGCCCGCATAGCCGAGCGCGCCGGGTTGCAGGCGCTGCCACTGGTCATCATGCTGGGGTTTCTGATTGGCATGATTTTGGCTTTTCAGTCGGCGGTGCCGATGCGCAAGTTCGGTGCGGATCTGTACGTGGCCAATCTGGTCGCCATTTCATTGTTCCGTGAGCTGGGGCCGCTGCTGGTAGCCGTGATTCTTGCCGGGCGCACCGGCTCGGCCTTTGCCGCCGAGTTGGGCACCATGCAGGTTAATGAGGAGATCGCGGCTCTGACGACCATGGGGATTGACCCCGAGACCATGCTGGTGCTCCCGCGCATGGGCGCGGCCATGCTCATTATGCCGGCTCTGGTGGTGACGATGGATATTGCCGGCCTGATCGGCATGGTGGCGGTGCTGATGGTGTTCGGCTTTCCGCTTTCGGCGATTTCGGCGCAGATCACCGCCTCCTCCGGCCCGGCCGATTTTCTCCAGGGTCTGGTCAAGGGGGTTATTTTCGCCGCCGCAGTGGCGCTGATCGGCTGCCGGGCGGGGCTGACCGCCGGCCATGGCCCGCGCGCGGTAGGTGAGGCGGCGACCTCCGCTGTGGTGGGCGGCATCGTCGCCACCGTGCTGCTGGACGGGCTGTTCGCCGTGCTGATCTACCGGTTGCGGCTGTAATGGGTACCGTCATCAGCGTTGAGGGTGTGGGGCAGCGCTTCGGCAGCCGCACGATTTTCAAAGACGTGACGTTTGACGTGCAAGAGGGCGAGATCTTTGTCGTTCTTGGTGGCTCCGGCTGCGGCAAATCCACTTTGCTCAAGCAGATGATCGGGCTGCTGACGCCGAGCGCGGGCAAGATCACCATCGCCGGGCATGATGTGGTGAGGGATATCGATGCCGTGCGGCGGATCATCGGCGTGATGTTTCAGTCCGGCGCGCTGTTCGGCTCGATGAACCTGCTGGACAACATTACCCTCCCGCTCTCGGTGTTCACCGACTTGCCCGCCACGGCGCGGGTGGAGGTCGCGCGGATGAAGCTTGCCCTGGTCGGGCTGGCCGATGCGGCCCTGCTGCTGCCTGCGGAGATTTCCGGCGGCATGGCCAAGCGTGCCGCCATTGCCCGGGCCTTGGCGCTGGACCCGCCGGTGCTGCTGCTGGACGAGCCCTCCGCCGGGCTGGACCCCATTACCTGCGCCGGGTTAGACCAGCTTATTCTGGATCTGCGCGACACGCTGGGCGCCACCTTTGTGGTGGTGACGCATGAGCTGCCCTCAATTTTGGCCATAGCCGACCGTTGCGTGATGCTAGATAGCGCCGCACAGGGCGTGATCGCGCTTGGCCGCCCCAAGGAGCTGCGCGACAGCTCCACCGTGCCGGTGGTGCGGGCCTTCTTCAACCGGGAGACACTTTAAAGATGGACTCCAAACGAGCGGCTCTTAAGGTCGGCCTTTTTGTCCTGGGTGGCTTTATTGTCCTGCTGGGGCTGCTGTTCTTCCTCTCCGGCAGCATGCTGCATCCGGGCAAGCCGTATGAAACCTATTTCCGGGAATCCGTGCAGGGGCTGGATGTCGGCACGGCGGTGAAGTTCCGGGGGGTCACCATAGGCAAGGTCACGGATGTGGGGCTGGTGATGGCGGAATACCCAGCAAAGACCGAAAGTGAGAAGCACCAGAGAGTTTACCAGCAGGTGGTTGTGCGCTTCCAGCTGAACCCGCGCAAAATGGGCGAGATGGGGAATATCAAGGACGCCGTTGCCCATGGTTTGCGGGTGCAGATCGCCCCGCAAGGCATTACCGGCCTGTCCTACATGGATCTCAGCTTTGTCAACGCCGCGCAATACCCTGCACAGACCATACCCTGGACCCCCAACTCCACGGTCATCCCCTCAGTGCCGAGCACGCTGACCCAGGTGCAGGATGCCGCCGAGCAGGTGTTGTCAGCGCTCAGTAATGTAGACCTGCCCAAGATTGCTGGGCAGATCAGCTCTCTCACCGCGGCGCTGAATGACGAGATCACCACCGGGGATGCGCACCAGGCCGTGGCGAACGTCAAGATACTGCTGGCAACGCTGAATACCCAGGTGCAGCAGGCGGATATCCCGGGCACTTCGGCGGCGGTCCGCAACTTGGCGGGCGGCCCGCAGACGATGAAGATTCTGGCCCAGCTGAACCAGACCACCGCTCAGCTGGTGAAAATCAGCGCGGCTCTGCCCACCCTTGTCGCCAGCAGTCAGGCGACGATCACTCAGGCCAATGAGACCACCGCCGATCTACAGGCGCAATTGCTGCCGATGCTGCAGGATATGCGGGCGACGACTGCGAATTTGCGGGCGCTCTCCGCCTCACTGCAACGCAATCCGGGGCAGGTTTTGATGGCCCCGCCACCGCCGGAGACGAAACCATGAAACGCCGCCTCATCCTTGCCGCGCCGCTGGGTCTCGCCGCTTGCGCCTCGCTGCTGCCCAAGCAGAAATATGTGTCCACCACGGATTGGCCACTGACTCTGCCGCCCCCGCCGATGCAGCCGGTGAATCGGGCCGGGCCGGTGCTGCTGGTGCGGGATTTGAGCGCCGGGCCGGGGCTGAATGACCAGAGCCTGCATACGCTGCGGCCGGACGGCAGCTTGGAGATCAGCTATTACAATCGCTGGGCGGTGCCGCCGGCCGATGCCACGACGGCGTCGCTGGCCGCTTGGGCGGAGGCGAGCGGTGCGTTCTCGACCGTGGTCGCGCCGGGGAGCAGGCTGACGGCGGATCTTATCGTTGAAGGTGAGCTTAGCGAGTTCATGGCGGATATCGCCGCGCAGCAGGCGCGGGCGGTGTTAACCCTGGTGGTGATCCGCAATGCCGACACTGCCGTGGCAACTGCGCGTCCGCTGGCGCAGAGCCGGATTACCGGCACCGCGCCGCTTGTGGGCACCGACCCGGCGGAGCTGGTTACGGCGCAGCGCGCGGCGCTGGCGAATGTTCTGACCCAGGCGGTGGCACTGCTGACAAGCTGCGCCGCCGGGCAAGGGAGAAGCCAGGGCTCTGGTCCAAATTTTTGAATGTATTTCATGCAGCGAGCATGGCATCCACATTTCGGGAACGTTTTTTTACGAATGCGCTGAAGGAGTTCGATGTCGGCGAGGGTAATTTTGGTGTGCCGGAGTCTTTTGAAACCAAGCATGGGACCAATCCTCGCTTTTATACCACGATGATCCTGTTCGATTATATTATATAAGATATTTTTATAATTGCGGTTTGACATCTTTCTAAATTTCGTTTTCGGCGGGCAATTCGCGGACGTCCCTATGGGACGCGGCATAGCCATCCAGCGTGATGACCCGAGGCGGGTCCTCTTGGTGTCTTCAGTGCCTTCTGGAAGAGGCTTTCGTTGCCGTGACATCACGACAGCCCTCAGCCTGAAATAAAATGTTATACAAAACGAATGATCGTCGTGTATGCCAGGGACAGGCCGGGTAATGAGCTATCTCACCCGTCCTGCGCGCTCATTAGCGCCGGTACTATGAATTTTACACCAGAGCCATCCACCAAGCCGCTATGTCCTCTTACATCGGTACGTAAGCTCCACATGAGGTTTGCGTACCGCATCTGAGCCATCTTGGGGTTAGAGCAGAGGTGCCATGGAAGAATCGATAACAACCAGCATATCGCCAGAAAGCTTGGTCGGCATGAGATCAGCGGAGAGAATTGCCTTGAAGGCCGTGTCGGTAATGGCCGCCTGTTCATATGCGGAATCCAACACGCCATGTTTATCCATAAATCGATTCATGTCCGCTGATACGCGAATACAACCTTTCGAAGCCGGGTGGCCGATCAATTGCTCCAGATAGGTGGGGTCTGTGGCGTGGACCTGTAAACGGATCTCAGCTTCCTCGCCATCGTCGCGCCACCCCTTGCGCGCGGTTTGCCAGCCGAAATCCCACACGCGCATGCCCATCACACCAAGGCCACGAATATGATTCTCGTTATACGTGCCCTGAGCACGATAATCGAGGATCGATGCGTCATGCACGAATACGCCGGTTGGCGTGATGAAGTAACCACGCCGGCCAGCCTTTCCAGTGGAGACATATCCGCCGCCGATCACCAGCCAGGGCGCGCCCGACTGCGCCACGACCAGCGCCAATTCCTGTACGGCAGGATTACGATCCACCACGACCAACAACTGCGCGTGGTCAATGACGATATTCTGTCTTGCCAACATCTGTTTCGTTAACATGATCCAGCGCTGCGTATCGGCTTGGTTCCACTCCAGGGCGCCAGGGACTTCCTGCATTAAATCAGAACGCAAACGCGAGGCCTCCACCAATGTGGCTTGTGGCGTCAGACCTTGCGGCAATGACACGGGCGGTATGGATGCCGTCACTATTGCCTTGTGCGGCGGTACTGCCGCCGTGCAGGCCGCGAGAGTGCCTATGAAGAGGATGGCCGGGACATATGATCTTGTCATGGGTGACGGCGTGACGGTATGGTATACAAGATTTTTATGGCGGCTATTTTCTTGTGCACGGCCCATAGCTCCGGTTCCATTTCAGGCTCTGGTATCTCGGCCATCATCGCGTCAGTCCGAAGCAGCACACTAGCCACGGACGCAGCATCTGCCATTACATAGAGTTCCTTCAGCAGTTGTTTCCAGGCAAGGCCGGGTCCGTGGTGGATATTTGGAAGCCATCAGATCAGCAAGTCCTGATAGGATTACGAGACTTCAACCTGTGCCTGGACGTCCTAATAATTGAGGAGTGAGAATAGATTACCACCTGCCGGAATTTTGGAGAAGGCCGGCGACTTGGCGCCTGTGCGGATACGCCTCTGAAAATCAAACCGCCGGAAATTTTAGCGATCTGGCCCGGGGCAATCCTGACATCAACGCCCTAATCATTGAACGCTATGATCCAACCCGCATTTAGCATAGCCCGGAAATGCGCCTATCCCGGCTATCCCCAGGCTATGACATACAGCTATCCGCTCAGGCCACAAAATCTCCAACAGTTGCCAGTCTGGGGCACTGCTCCAATCAATGCAGCATTACTGCATGACGATTTCGACACGGCGATTCTGCGGCTCGCGCACGCCCGGGCCGGTCTGTACCAGAAGGTGCGTCTCGCCATAACCATGGATCTCGATCTCAGAGGCTTGTACGCCATCCGCCACCAGTTGCGCGGCAACAGCTTTGGCGCGGCGTTCAGACAGGCCCTGATTGTATTTTGGCGTGCCGGATGTATCAGTATAACCAGCAACATTCATGATCGTTACGTTTTCGGTTTTGCTGTCGGCGGCAGCCTGAGCAATGATTTGCGTCGCACGCGGTGTCAGCCTGTATTTATCCCAGTCAAAGAACACAAGGTAAGTCTTAGCCGAGGCTGGAGCCGGGGCTGCAACCGGGGCGGGAGCCAGGGCAGGCGCGGGAGCTGGGGCATTAAACAGCTGATAACGTAAGCCCAACAGGAAGGTGTGGCTGAACGATGGGCCGAGCTTTATAGCTGTCGTGGACGCGCCGCCAAGCAGCGTATCTTCATATTGCCGGTCCGCGGTGAGTTCCATGAATCGGTATTCTCCTGTCACGGCGAGGCCAGGGAGGAAGGGTAGTGGGTACGAAAGGCCCGCAATGACATCATAGGCGAAGCTGCCAGACGTTCCATTCTCATCGTCATAGCCAATCGTTGAATGAACATGATCTAGTTCTTCCCACTGATAGCCGACACCAGCGCCTATATAGGGGCGGATTGGAAAGCTAACGGGGATGTCATAGAGAACATTAGCCATAAAGCCGAAGCGCTGGATACCGCCACCTTGGCGGCCGGAATAGCCATAGCTATTCGAATATTTGGCAAAATTATTGCGGTACCAATTTCCGCCAAACTGAACACGAAAGCCATTTGCAAAGCCATAGCCCAGATCGCCAACACCACCGTAATCGACTCTTGGAAAAAACTTCCCGCCATGATTATCGGAGGGGAAGTAATAGTTCTCAGTCTCCAGTATGCTCGTGCCGGCACCGAGGCTGACATAAGGGCCAATAACCGGCTGCGCGTGGGCGGCAAACGGTAGGGCCAGGCTGGTGGTAACCGCAAAGGCCAAGCGTAGATTCATGGAAAATCTCCCGCGACTAAAGATAATGGAGTTATCCCACCGATAGTGACGGTTTCGCAGTAGAATAGTTTCCAAACGCCCCATTAATAAATCTTTGTTGCTTTTTAGCCGCACCATTTGATGGCTGGATTGCCATTAGCCAGCCCCAAATGAGCGTCCATTTTTTGATTTTTGCCTGGAAATAGATGAGTTTCTTTTAACCTAAATATGCCTATTCCAGCCGCTTCAGACCATCACGATCTCCCGAAGGCAATATGGCGGTTCGTGCCAATTTACCTGGGCAATGGACATTAGAGCGTCTCGCTGATGACCTCGAGAAAACGTTCCAGCGTTGGCGCGGTGTCGTTGCGGCGCCAGATGAGGCCGGTTTTGAGGGCGTGGGTTTCGTCCCGCAGGCTGACATAGCGCACGCCGGTGCGCGCCAGATGCCGCAGCGAGACCGGCACGAGCGCGATGCCCATGCCGGCGGAGACGAGGCTGATGATCGTCTGCATCTGAATTGCCTCCTGCGCGATGTGGGCTTGCCCGCCATGTGCGCGATAATATTCCATCACGAGATCGTAGAAGGCGGGGGCTGAGCGCCGGGGGAAGACGATCAGCGGGGAGGTGACCACCGCCTCGGGGGACAGGATGCCGCCCTCCACGGAGAGCCGTCCTTCCTCGACCCAGCTCTCCGGCACCGCCGCGATCAGCGTCTCCGAGACGAGTTCCCGATAGGCAAGGCCCTCTGGCAGGGCCCCGTTCGCGGGTGGGATAATGATGCCGGCTTGCCCCTTGCCGTCCAGAAGCGCCTCTATCTGCTGGTCGCTCGTCGCTTCAGTCAGGGCGATCTGGACATCGGGGTACAGGGTTGCGTAGCGGCGGACGAGGGCGGGCAGGATGCTGTAATCGGCGGTACTGACGAAGGAAAGTTCAAAGCGCCCGGCCTCGCCGCCGCGCAGGCGCCGGGCGATCTCGGGCAGGGCCTGTACGCTGTCCAGCGCGGCACGCACATGCACCAGCCATTGTTCTCCGAAGCGGGTGAGCGCCACGCTCCGTTTGGTGCGGATGAAGAGCGGCGCACCAAGTTCCTGCTCCAGGGCCATGATCGATTGGCTGAGCGGCGGTTGCGTGATACCGAGCTGTTCGGCGGCTTTGCCGAAATGCAGCGTCTCGGCCACGGCGGCGAAATGCCTGAGCTGGCGAAACTCCACTCATATCTCCGATGACTTTATTTGCGTATAATAATATATTTTACATCTTTTTTGTAGCGGCTTAGGGAAGCCGTCAGCATAGAAACTCCGGAAGGCCCAGGACATGCCCGCTTATCGCTCCAGAACCACCACCCATGGCCGCAACATGGCCGGCGCCCGCAGCCTGTGGCGCGCCACAGGCATGAAGGACGGCGATTTCGGCAAGCCGATCATCGCGGTGGTGAATTCCTTCACCCAGTTCGTGCCGGGGCATGTGCATCTGAAGGATCTCGGCCAGCTGGTGGCGCGCGAGATTGAGGCGGCGGGCGGTGTGGCCAAGGAGTTCAATACCATCGCGGTGGATGATGGCATCGCCATGGGGCATGACGGCATGCTCTACTCGCTGCCCTCGCGCGAGCTGATCGCGGATTCCGTGGAGTACATGGTCAACGCGCATTGCGCCGATGCGATGGTCTGCATTTCCAACTGCGACAAAATCACGCCCGGTATGCTGATGGCCTCGCTGCGCCTCAACATCCCCACCGTGTTCGTCTCCGGCGGGCCGATGGAGGCCGGCAAGGTGGTGATGAAGGGGGGCAAGCAGGCGCTGGATCTGGTGGACGCCATGGTGATGGCCGCCGACGACAAATACACCGATGCCGAGGTGCAGAGCGTCGAGCGTTCCGCCTGTCCGACCTGCGGTTCGTGCTCCGGCATGTTCACCGCCAATTCGATGAACTGCCTGACCGAGGCGCTGGGCCTCTCCCTGCCCGGCAATGGCTCGCTGCTGGCCACCCATGCCGACCGCGAGACGCTGTTCCGCGAGGCGGGGCATGTCATCGTCGATCTCGCCCGGCGCTGGTATGAGCAGGATGACGCCACGGCGCTGCCGCGTGGTATTGCCAGCTTCGCCGCCTTCGAGAACGCCATGAGCCTCGATATCGCCATGGGCGGTTCCACCAACACGGTGCTGCATCTGCTGGCGGCGGCGCAGGAGGCGGGGGTGGATTTCACCATGGCGGATATCGACCGTCTCTCCCGCCGCGTGCCCTGTCTGTGCAAGGTGGCGCCCGCCAAGAACGACGTGCACATGGAGGACGTCCACCGCGCCGGCGGGATCATGGCGATTCTGGGTGAGCTGGGCCGCGCCGGGCTGCTCGACACCAGTCTGCCAACCGTGCACGCGCCGACGCTGGCCGCTGCCCTTGCCCGCTGGGACATTACCGGCCCCGCCAGCGAGGAAGCGCGTAACCTGTTCCGCGCCGCGCCGGGTGGGGTGCCGACGCAGGTGGCGTTCAGCCAGGCAGCACGCTGGGAGTCGCTGGACACTGACCGTGAGAAGGGCGTGATCCGTTCGGCTGAGTATCCGTTTAGCAAGGATGGCGGGTTGGCCGTGCTGTTCGGCAATATCGCGACCGAGGGCTGCATCGTGAAGACGGCTGGTGTGGATGAGAGCATCCTGACCTTTACCGGAACGGCGCGCGTTTATGAAAGCCAGGATGCGGCGGTGTCCGGTATTTTGGGCGGAGAGGTCAAAGCGGGCGATGTGGTGGTGATCCGCTACGAAGGGCCGAAGGGCGGCCCTGGCATGCAGGAGATGCTGTACCCGACCAGCTACCTCAAATCGAAGGGCCTGGGTAAAGCCTGCGCCCTGATCACGGATGGGCGCTTTTCAGGCGGCACGTCGGGTCTCTCAATCGGCCATGCCTCGCCGGAGGCGGCCGAGGGCGGGGTGATCGGGCTGGTTGAAACCGGCGATTCGATCGTGATCGATATTCCCAACCGGGGCATTCATCTTGATCTCGACGATGCGGTGCTGGCCGCGCGGCGGGCGGCGATGGAGGCGAAGGGCGATGCCGCCTGGAAGCCCGCTCCGCGCAAACGCAACGTCTCGCCCGCGCTGCGCGCCTATGCCGCGATGACCACCAACGCGGCCCGTGGGGCCGTGCGGGATGTCAGCCAGATCGAGAAGTAAACACAGGCAATGCTCCCGAATGTCAGGCGATCTGATTTCGGGAGCATTTATGGGCCGGTGCGGCGGAGGCGGCAGTGGCGATGACCAACCGTCTGCACACAAGCAGCTCGATGGAAAACCCGTCACGCGCCCGCCGTGACGGCACCCCAGGCCCTGACGCTGGCCAATGAGCCCAGGGCCGATGCCGAGCGTTACAGAGCGCCCTGCGTCAGACCGGGGAGGCCGCCATGCATCATGTCCTGTCACCGCATCAGGACCGGCATAACCTTGTGGCGCACTCCAATGATCACCACGTTCACGGCCAAGCTGACCAAGCCAGCGAGAACCGCCACGAAGACCTCGCCCACCTGCAAAGGCGAGAAGCTGAACAAGTGGCGCAGTTCAGGCACCGCGAGGATGGGGGCGAGTGCCACGATGGCAACCGCAATGACAATGACCAATGCCCGGTTCGGCCGCCGCAGTGCAGCCAGCGCCTTGCCATCCAGCATTTTGTTGCTCAACACCAACCCAAGATTCCCCACCACCAGCGTGGTGAACGCCATGGCACGGCCAGTGCTTTCACCTCCCGTGCCATGGGTGCCCAGCAGGAACACCAACAGCGCCGCGGCTAGCACAACAATTCCCTGTATCAGCCCTCCGGCGAGCAGGCCTAGGCTGAACAGAGGCGCACCCGGCGGCCGCGGCGGGCGGGCCATGATATCCGCATCCGCCGCCTCTGCCTCAAAGACGATTGAGGAAGCGGGATCGATGATCATCTCCAGGAACACGACATGCACCGGCCCCAGCAAAAGCGGCCAGCCGAACAACACCGGGATCAGCGACATGCCGACAATCGGCACATGCACGGCGAGGATGTAGGAGAATGCCTTGCGCAGATTGGCATCGATCCGTCGGCCCAGGCGGATGGCGGCGACGAGGCTTGTGAAATCATCGTCCAGCAGGACCAATGATGCCGCCTCGCGCGCCACATCCGTGCCACGCCCGCCCATGGCCACGCCGATATGTGCCGCTTTCAGCGAGGGCGCGTCGTTGACGCCGTCGCCGGTCATCGCCACAACCTCACCATTGGCGGCGAAAGCCTGCACCAGCCGTAGCTTTTGCTCCGGCAGCACGCGCGCGAATACGCGCGTGTTCTTCACGGCGGTGCGTAAGGCTGTATCGTCCAGCGCTGCCATCTCCGCGCCAGTTAAGACCCGGCCGGTGTCGATGCCGGCTTGGCGGGCGATGGCCAGGGCCGTTACGGGGTGATCCCCCGTGATCATGGCCACGCCAATGCCCGCGCCACGGCAGGCGGCCACCGCCTCCGGCACGCCGGGGCGCAGCGGGTCGGCGAGGCCAGTTAGCCCCAGAAAGGTGAAATCAAAATCATGCTGGTTTTGCGGCCAGCCCGGCTTGGTGTGCACGCCCTTGGCCACGGCCAGCACGCGCAGCCCCTTCGCTCCCATTTCCGCCACGCCACGCCGCAGCGCTTCCAGCGCCGCCGCATCCATATGGCAGAGATCGGCAATCGCCTCCGGCGCACCTTTGGCGGCGATGACATGAACGCCGCTGGTGCTGCCGTGCCATGCCTGAGACATGGCCAGCATGTCCGGTTGCAGCGGGTAGTCATGCGCCAATACCCAGTCTGTATGCAGATGTTCCGTGTTGCTCAGCCCCTGCCGGCCCAACCTGTGGAACGCTTGTTCCATCGGGTCGAACGGGTCCGAACGGCTGGCCAGAATGGAGAATTCCACCAGCTCGTGGAACGCCTCTGGCAGCGTGTTCGTTGTTTCCGTTACGGTCAGGCTCTCCCCGCCCGCCGCCAGCCGGGCCACGGACATGCGGTTTTGCGTCAGTGTGCCGGTCTTGTCCGTGCAGAGCAGCGTGGCGGTACCCAGCGCCTCAATGGCCGCCGCTCGGCGGGCCAGCACGTGCTGGCGGGACATGCGCCAAGCGCCCAGCACCAGGAAGATAGTGAGGACGAGCGGAAATTCCTCCGGCAGCGTGGCCATGGCCAAGGTGATGCCCGCCAGCACCGCCTGCAGCCATTGTCCATGCAACAGGCCGTAGACAATGGTCAGCAGAACCGAAGCCCCGATACCGGCCGCAGCAAACAGCCAGACCAAATGCCGCATTTGCACCTGTAAGGGCGGCGGCGCGGCTTCCACGCTGCCCAGCGAGTGACCGATACGGCCAATGGCGGTGTGCGGCCCGGTAGCGGTGACGAGTGCGGTGCCACTGCCACTCGTGATCAGGCTGCCCGCCCAGACGAAGGGGGAATCCTCGCCGCCCGGCACGGCTTCCACGGTTTGCCCGGCGCCAGCCAGTTTGCGTACCGGCACGGACTCGCCGGTCAGCAGCGCCTCGTCCGCCTGCAGGGAGGTGGCTTCCAGCAACACGGCATCGGCAGGCACGCGCTCGCCTTCCGCCAGGCAGATGACATCGCCTGCAACCAGCTCCCGCGCCACGATCCGTATCTTGCTTCCATCCCGCCAAACCAGCGCCTGCGGACTGACCAGCTCACGCAGCGCCGCCAATGCGGACTCCGTGCGCGCCTCCTGGACCACAACCATGAGGACATTGAGCACGGCAAAGCCGAGCAGGATCAGTGCTTCGGCGAGGTTTCCGAGCAGCAGGTAGATGAATCCCGCCGCCAGCAGCAATTGCAGCATGGGCTCGCGGACCGCATCCCAGACGATGTGCGGCAGATGCCGCCGTTGGTCCTGGGGCAGCTCGTTCGGGCCGTCCCGCTGCAACCGCGCCGTGGCCTCGGCCTGGGAAAGACCTTCATCTCCGTGAGTGGTTTGCGAGACGATTCCTGACATTGCCCCCTCCTGGTGCGCGCGTTGCACGGCCCGCCGCAAACCTCACCGCCACTATGCCATCTCGCGGCCTGACACTACAATTGGTACCATTACGACAAGGTCACTCCCCCGCCTTGAGGTGACGCAATTGGTTTGCCACGATGATGCCGGGAGACTGGCACACGGGCTGAAGATGCGACGTGCACACATAGAAAATCATCTGATCGAGCGGACCGCTCCAGTACCGCTACTTCCCCTCGTCCCCATTTCGTCGCCGATCCGGCGGTGAGATGTTCGCGCCCTTCGGCTGACGTGGTTTGACGTTTCACCGGGGCCTGCGGAGCCTCCAGCAAACTCGGGGCGGTTCATAGCATATGGGGGTTGGCTACCAGGCCGAACGTCTTCCGCGGGATGAATGTGAGTGTATAGCCTTGTCCGCTCACGGAGCTTGCTCGTAACTAAATGGGGGAGGTTCATGACCAGGGCGCTGAAGATGGTCTATCTGAAGCCGGCGCGGCTGGAGACGGAGACCGAGGAAATCCGCACGCCTGCGGATTTCAGGAAGACAGCATAAGCTGCGCATGGGCATTTGACGGTAAAGAGAAATATGTCTCCGAATACCATAATACACACCGCGGTGGACGTGGCCGCCGTGGAAGCCCTGTTGGTGAGGCAAAAGGCCGATTGGCGCGCGCAAGGTGGACTTGATTATGCCCGCCGCCGCGCCTTACTGCGTGGGCTGGATGACGCACTGGCCCGGCGGCAGGATGAGCTGACGGCCGCGATGTCACAGGATTTCGGCAACAGGCACCTGCGCGAGAGCGAGATCTATGAGCTTTACCCCCTGCGGGCCGAGTTGCGTTACGTATTGCGGCATCTCAAGGGCTGGATGCGCCCGCGCCGCGCGCATGTGCGCTGGCCGTTTCTGCCCAGCAGCGGCTGGGTAGTGCCCCAGCCGCGGGGCGTGGTCGGCGTTATCGGAGCCTGGAACTATCCGCTGCTGCTTACCGTATTGCCGATCATCTCGGCCATTGCCGCGGGCAACAGGGTCATCGTCAAGGCGCCGCGCCTGGCCCCCCACAGCATGGCGCTGCTGGCGGAGATTTTCGCGGCGCTGGCACCATCCGAAATCCTTGCCCTGGTGCAGCCGTCGCCGGCTGTGGATGCGGCGTTTCCAGGCCTACCCTTCAATCATCTGGTGTTCTCCGGCTCCACCCGCACAGGGCGCAGCGTGGCGCGGATGGCCGCCCGGAATCTGACCCCGGTTACGCTCTCGCTCAGCGGTAAAAGCCCGGCCATCGTCGCGCCCGGTTATGATCCGGCGGCGGCGGCCCGCGCCATTGTCGCGGGCAAGCTGGTGAATGCCGGGCAGACCTGCATTGCGCCGGATTATTGCCTGGTGCCGGCGGTCAGTCTGGAGGCCTTTGTGGCGGCGGCGAAGGCGGCGGTGCACAATCTCTACCCGCAAGGGCTGCATGACCCCGGCTATACCCATGTGCCCGAACCTTCCTTGCGCACGAGGTTAGATGAGTTGGTGGCCGACGCCGAGGCCAAGGGCGCACAAAGCTGGTGGAGTGGACCAGCGCCGGAGGCTGGTTTCGGCGCGGCCCCTTTTCCGCCGGTACTGTTATGGGATGTGCATCCCGGCATGGCCTGCATGGAGGATGAGATTTTCGGCCCCGTCCTGCCGATCGTCGCTTACGAGCATTTGGCCGAGGCGGCGGATTTTGTGCGTGATCGTCCGGCGCCGCTGGCGCTGTATTGGTTTGATATTGACCAGCCCCGTGCCCGCCGTGAAACGGCGAAAATCCCAGCCGGAGGTGTCGGCATCAATGCTGTGTTGGTCCATGCGGCGCAGCCGGAGCTGCCCTTTGGCGGTATCGGCGAAAGCGGCATAGGCCAGTATCGCGGCCGGTACGGGTTCCAGCGCCTCTCCCATATGCAGGGTGTATACCGGAATGCCTCCCGGGCAACAGGCTGGGTGCAGCCCCCATATGGCGGGTTTGCACGCAGGCTCATGGCGTTGCTCTTGCGGTGGGGGTAAGGGCGAACCTATGCACGACACGACTACGCGGAGTGACGATGTGCTCATCGTTGGCAGCGGCCCGGCGGGTGCCATGGCGGCGCGGGAGCTGGCGCGGGCCGGGCTGAAGGTCCGGGTGCTGGAACAAGGTTTTGCGGCGCCGGTGGCGGTCCCCAGCTTGTGGCGGCTGTGGCGCCGGCGCGAGATGCTGTACATCGCGCCCGGTGTGGCCTTGCTGCGCGGCATGCGGGTGGGGGGCGGTTCCTCTGCCTTTTTTCATACGGCGATCGCGCCGCCGCTGGGGATGTTCGCGCGCCACGGCGTTGATCTGGAGCCGCATGTGCAGGCCGTGCTGACAGAGGTGCCACACGCACCGTTGGCACCAGCCCTGATGGGCGCTGGCGCTGCCGCGTTGTATAAGGCCGGCGTTCAACTTGGTCTGCCCTGGGCGCCGTTGCCGAAGATGATCGACCAAACCCGGTGCCAAGGGAGCACCTGCTCGCCCGAGGCGTTCTGGTCGGCGGCGGATCTGTTGGCCGAGGCGCAGGCCCACGGAGCGGCGCTGGAAACCGGCGTGGCAGTGCGGCGTGTGCGGTTGGAAACAGGCCGCGCCACGGGCGTGGAAACGGCAGATGGGCGGATACTGGCCGCTGGGCGGGTGGTTCTTACGGCGGGGGGGATTGGCACGCCCGCGATCCTGCGGCGCAGCGGCGTCGCCAATGCAGGTAACGGGTTCTTTTGCGACCCGCTGCGGATCGTCATGGCCCGCGCGCCTTATTCGCCCGAAGCGACACCGGCCTTGCCGATGACGGCGGGATTCATTGACGCCGCCGCCGGTTACATGCTGTCCGACATCACCGTGCCCGATTCCCTGTACCGCACCTTCGCCCTGGGGGCGGGACGGCTGGACATGCTCACCCAGCCCCGCCGCGCCATGATGGTGATGGTGAAAATCCGCGACGATATCCTTGGCGAGGTCCGCGGCAATGGCACCGCTTGGCGCCATTTCTCCGCCGCCGACAAAGCCCGGATGCGAAGCGGCGTGGTGCTGGCCCGTGAGTTGCTGCGGGCCGCAGGTGGCGGATTGCCGTTTCTCTCCCCCTGGGTGGCGGCGCATCCAGGCGGCAGCGTCAGGCTGGGAGCTGTGCTAGATGCGCGCCTCGCCTGCCATGCGGTGCCCAACCTGCATGTGTGCGATGCCGCCGCGTTGCCCGAGGCCTGGGGATTGCCGCCCACCATCACGATTCTCGCCCTCGCCCGCTACCTGTCGCAAGTCATTCTGGAGCAAACGTCGTGAGCCTGATGTCGCTACTACTGTCCCTGCATCTCATTGCCGCGATCACCTGGATCGGCGGGATCTTCGTCATAGACTTGTTCCTCGTGCCCGTGCTGCGGCGGCATCTCGCCGATCCGGCGGCGCGGCTCACGATCATCTACAGGCTGTTTCGCGGCTTCTTCGCCTGGGTCTGGCTGGCGGGTACAATGCTGCTGGTTAGCGGCTATTTGGTGGTATTTCGTTTTGGCGGGTTCGCGGCGCTCAGCGCTACCATGTGGGTGATGGTGGCGGGCGGCACCTTTATGGTGCTGCTGGCGCTGTATGTGTTCTTCTTCCCGTTCTTGGCGCTGCGCAGGGCGGTCCATGATGCCGACTGGGCGCGAGCGGCGAAGGCTGCGGGACGGATACGCTGGCTGTCCAGCATCAATCTGGCGCTGGCGGTTCCAGTTGTTCTCGCGGGTGTGAAGGCGTTCCACGGCTGATAGCGGCCCTGCAATGGCGGGAGCATCCATAAATATTCATTTGTGTGAATATACGGATGACCAAGTATGAGTGTGGGGCAGGAAAATGGTATGGCAACAAACCGATGACCTCTGGCCGGATCATGGAATGGATACGCAATTTTTATCCTAACGAGGAGAAAATCGAGATGACCATTGATAAAGCCGTTCTGTCCTTCGCCGGTTTCATGGTGTTGCTCAGTTTGGTGCTGACCTTGGCATTCTCCGAATGGTGGCTGCTGCTCACCGCCTTTGTCGGGGTGAACTTGCTGCAAACTGGCTTCACCGGCTTCTGCCCAGCGGCAAAGATATTCAAGAAGCTCGGGGTGAAGCCCGGCCCCGCCTTCTAGGGGGCGCCGGAGAAGGTGACCAGCCACCGGCCATCCTCGCCGCAATTGGCGAGGGAGCCGAGTTCAAGAACGGCCACCATCTTGCCGCATGGCTTGGTTTGGTGCCTCGTCGGCATTCCAGAGGCGATCGCCGCGTAATGCCTCGTGGCCGCGACCGATCATCTCACTGGTGATCCGCGAGACGATCAAAACTCCGCCCGGCCCGCCGTACGCCTGATGCCCTTCCGATAAAATTGGGCAAGATCGAGTGCCGCTAGGCTGGGGGCGGTTGCGGGAAGGTGCTCGCTGCCCTGCACTGCTGGCGGTGTGGCGCATATAGATTTATTACTATGCAACCTTGCAGGAGTCTCAGATGACGACCTTTCTTCACGACGGCAATTTTTTCCATGGCAAACTGCGCGCGGCCTCGTCCAAGCTGTTCTGGCTCGGCTTCGTTCTGGTGCTGCTGGGGCTCGCCGCCCTTGCTTTCCCTATCTTCAGCACCCTGGCGGCAACTATCCTTGTCGGCTGGGCGCTGCTGATTTCCGGTGTGGCGGTTTTCGTTAGCTCCTTCTGGATCCATGGTACCGGCCCGTTCTTCGGGGCCAATTTGTTCGGCCTGCTCTCCACCGGCGCTGGCGTGTTCCTGCTGTTTAACCCGCTTGCCGGCGCCGTCGCGCTGACCCTCGTCCTGGGCATCATGTTCATGTTTCAGGGCGCGGCGGAGGTGATGTTCGCCATGGAAATGCGCCCTGCCTCAGGCTGGGTGGGCATGCTCATCTCCGGGCTGGCCAGCATCGTGCTGGCGATCATTATTGCCTCCGGTTGGCCCGGCATCTCGCTCATCGCACTGGGCCTGCTCGTTGGCATCAACTTCCTCACCTCTGGGTTTGGTTACATCTTCATCTCTCGCTCCCTTAAAGAGTAAAGCCGCTACCGGCCCGATTACGTGCCGCCCGTCTGGCGGCGGTTCTTCGGGCCGCGGATCGGCGTGACTTTGTTATTGAGCAGGCCAAAGTCATAGGCAGGGAACTGAATATGGGCCTCATGGGCCACCGGGCCATTTATGATGGCCCGGTGGCCCAAGTGACCTTCAAGTCTCGCCGCTGATCTGGGGCTGGAGCTTCCACGTCCGCCACCCTGAAGGGTTTTACGACGTGGGCGTGTTGCTGGGATAGCTGCTTCACCTGAACGGATATGCTGGCGCTTGAATGCGCGGGATCTATCGCTCTGGGTGGGCGAGGGGCGTTTTATGGGGGAACGCGCTGCACCCCGGCGGCTAGAGTGGCAGCATTGTCGTGCGCTTTACCGTGCGCAGCGTCATGGTGGATTGCACACGGCGGATGCCGGGCAGGCGGGTCAGTACCTCTGAGTGCAGGCGCTCCAGGTCCTGGGAGTCGTTATAGACGACGCGCAGCAGGTAATCCGCTTGCCCCGCCAGCAGATAGCATTCCTGCACCTGCTGGATGAGCTGAATGCGCGCCTCGAAGGCGTCCAGCTGTTTGCGGTCCTGGCCGTCCAACGTGATGAACACATAGGCCGTGCCGGGAAAGCCGGCGGCCTTTTGGTCCAGCACCAGATGCGTGCCGGAGACGAGATCCCCCGCCATGAGCAGATGCAGCCGCCGCAGGCAGGCCGAGGGGGAAAGGTTCACCCTGGCCGCCAGATCGGCGTTGGAAAGCCGTCCGTCTTTCTGCAGGGCGTTGAGGATTTTGGTGTCGGTGTCATCGAGCTTCATGTGCGCACTAAAATTCTAATAAATTAACAAAGATTCGCATAGTTCACCATAAATACCGCCAATTCAACCTGTAATTCGTGAATAATATGCGCAAACTTCGACTAATCATCGAATATTCTGCGGTGTGTCCGCGGTTGAGCCAAGAGGGAATGAAAATAATGCGTATCGGCGTACCCAAGGAGATCAAGGATCGTGAAGACCGCGTCGGCATGGTGCCTGGCGCCGTGCAGGAGCTGGTGAGCAAGGGCCATGAGGTGATCGTGGAGCATGACGCTGGCAAGAATATCGGCTTCTCTGATGCCGATTACGCCGCCGCCGGCGCCAAGATCGGCGCTGATGCCGATGCCGTATGGGCAGCCGCAGAGATGATCGTGAAGGTGAAGGAGCCGCTGGCCGTGGAGCGCAAGAAGCTGCGCGCCGACCAGCTGCTGTTCACCTATCTGCATCTGGCGCCGGACCTGGCGCAGACGCAGGACCTCGTCGCCTCCGGCGCCACCTGCATTGCCTATGAGACCGTGACCAGCCCGACCGGCGCGCTGCCGCTGCTGATGCCGATGTCCGAGGTTGCGGGCCGCATGTCCGTGCAGGTGGGCGCGCATTATCTGGAGAACGCGCAAGGCGGTCCCGGTATGCTGCTGGGCGGCGTGGCGGGTGTGATACCGGCCAATGTCGTGATTCTGGGCGGTGGCGTTTCCGGCACCAACGCCACGCTGATGGCCGCTGGGCTGGGCGCGGACGTAACCGTGGTCGACCGCTCGCCGGACGTGCTGCGCCGGATCATCGCCACCTTCGGCACTCGCGTGAAGACCGCCTATTCCACGCGGGACGCCGTGGCCAAGCTGGTGGCGCAGGCTGATCTGGTTATCGGCACTGTGCTGATTCCCGGCGCAGCGGCACCCAAGCTCGTCACCCGCGAGATGCTGAAGACCATGCGCCCCGGCTCGGTGATCGTGGACGTGGCTATCGACCAGGGCGGCTGCACGGAGACCTCCAAGGCCACCACCCATACCAACCCGGTTTATGTGGTGGACGGCGTGACGCATTACTGCGTGGCCAACATGCCGGGCGGTGTGGCCCGCACCTCCACCTTCGCGCTTAACAACGCCACGCTGCCCTATATCATCGCGCTGGCGGATAAGGGCTGGAGGCAGGCTTTGGCTGACGACAAGTACCTGCGCGATGGCCTGAACGTGCAGGGCGGTGCTGTGACTCACCCCGCTGTGGCGGCGGCTCTGGGCTTGGCGCTGCGCCCGGTGGGGACCGCGCTGGCGGCGTAAGCTTCGCGGCAGCAAAGGCAACGGGGAGGGCGCAGCGACGCGGTCTCCCCGTTTTGCTGCGCCGTCGTCCACGATTTTCAATTGGCTGGCAGTGATGCCAATATGCCGCCAAACCGGAGGCATTGAACCGTGAAGCAGCCAAAGACGAAAGGGCCAGCCAGACAGCCCCCAGCCGCTGCGTGGCAGGACCATACCGAGGATACGCGGATTCCCATCGAGCAGAAGATCGGCGCGGTGATCCGCCGCCAGCGCCTGGCCAACCGGCTGACCCTGAGCGACCTTGCCATAGGCGCGGAGATTTCCAGCGCCATGCTCAGCCGCATCGAGACTGGGCAGGCCACAGCCAGCCTGGAGGCGCTGGAGCGCATCTGCCACGCGCTAGGCATGAGCATGTCGAAACTGTTTCAGGATGCTGAGACGGTGAGCGGCTTCGCGCAGCTGATCAAAGAGGCCGAGCAGATGGAAGTGGTGCGCAGCGGCACCAAGCATGGCCATACCTATAAGCTGCTCTCCTATGAGCGCGGGCCGAAGAAGCTGTTCGAGCCGTTTCTCATTGAGATGGATAAGGACAGCGTCTACCCGCGCTTCTGCCATCCCGGTGTGGAGTTCATCTACATGCTTTCCGGCCGCATGGAGTACCGCTACGGCGACACCAGCTATCTCCTGGAACCAGGCGATTCCTTTACCTTTTCAGGTGAGGTCGAGCACGGCCCGGAAACGATCTTCGATGAGAAAATCCGCTTCCTGGCCATGATCATGTACGAGCACTGAACGGTCCTCCGGGAATATGTCCCGCAGGGCCGCGCGGGTCTCAGAAACGCTGGCCGGGAATCCAGTCCGTGCCCGCCAGCGGCACGCGGGCCATGGCGGCGGCCTCAATGGTCAGTGCCACCAGATCCTCGGGCTCCAGATTATGCACATGGCTCTTGCCGCAGGCGCGGGCCAGGGTCTGTGCCTCCAGCGTCAGCACGCTCAGGTAATTGGCCAGACGGCGGCCGGCGAGCACCGGGTCCAGCCGGGCTTCCAACGCCGGGTTCTGCGTGGTGATGCCGGCGGGGTCGCGTCCTTCGTGCCAATCATCATACGCTCCGGCGGTGCTGCCGAGTGCCTTGTACTCGGCTTCCCATTTCGGGTCGTTGTCACCCAGCGCGATGAGCGCGCCGGTGCCAATGGCCACCGCATCGGCACCCAAGGCCAGCGCCTTGGCCACATCCGCTCCGGTGCGGATGCCGCCGGAGACGATGAGCTGAACCTTGCGGTGCATGCCCAAATCCTGCAACGCCTGTACGGCGGAACGGATGGCGGAAAGCAGCGGAATGCCGACATGCTCGATAAACACGTCCTGCGTTGCCGCCGTGCCGCCCTGCATGCCGTCCAGCACCACCACATCCGCCCCGGCCTTCACCGCCAAGGCGACGTCGTAATACGGGCGGCTGGCGCCGACCTTCAGATAGATCGGCGTCTGCCAATCGGTGATCTCGCGCAGTTCGAGGATCTTGATCTCTAGATCATCAGCGCCGGTCCAGTCCGGATGGCGGCAGGCGGAGCGCTGATCGATACCTTTCGGCAGATTGCGCATCTGTGCCACGCGGTCGGAAATTTTCTGCCCCAGCAGCATGCCGCCGCCGCCGGGCTTGGCCCCCTGGCCGATAACGATCTCGATGGCATCCGCCTTGCGCAGGTCATCGGGGTTCATGCCGTAACGCGACGGCAAATACTGATACACCAGCGTTTGCGACTGCCCGCGCTCCTCCGGCGTCATGCCGCCATCGCCGGTGGTGGTGGAGGTGCCCGCCAGTGTTGCGCCACGCCCCAGTGCCTCTTTTGCGTTGGCGGAGAGCGAGCCGAAGGACATGCCCGCGATGGTCACTGGAATTTTCAAATGGATTGGCTTTTTCGCGAAGCGCGTGCCCAGCACCACATCGGTGGAGCATTTCTCGCGGTAGCCTTCCAGCGGGTAACGGGACATGGAGGCGCCGAGGAACAGCAAGTCGTCGAAATTCGGCACGCGGCGCTTGGTGCCGCCGCCGCGGATGTCGTAAATGCCTGTGGCGGCGGCGCGCTGGATCTCGGCCACGGTGTACGGGTCGAATGTCGAGGAAAAGCGCGGCGGTGTCTGCGGAAAATGCGATTCAGTCATATCAGTAAGCCCCGGCGTTATCGACGTGGAAATTGTAAAGAGCACGGGCCGAGCCGTAGCGGCGGAAGCTGGAGACATCGACCTTGCCGGCCTCGCCCGCCTGCTCCAATAGCGTGTGCAGCTCGGCGCGGTGTTCGTCGCGAAGTTCTTTTTCCACGCAATCTGCCCCCAGGCTCGCCACGTTGCCGCGTACGTAGAGATGCGCCTCGTAAAGTGAGTCACCCAGTGCCTCGCCGGCATCTCCAAACACCACCAGGCGGCCGCTCTGGCCCATGAAGGCAGAGAGATGCCCCACCTCGCCCTTCACTACGATGTCGATGCCTTTCATCGAGATGCCGCAGCGGGCGGAGGCGTTACCCTCAATGACCAGCAGGCCGCCGCGCCCGGTGGCGCCTGCGGACTGGCTGGCATCGCCCTGTACATGGATCGCACCGGACATCATGTTCTCGCCCACGCCCTGCCCGGCATTGCCGGAGATGCTGATGCGCGCAAGCTTGTTCATGCCGCCGCAGAAATAACCGGCATGGCCGTCGATCTCGATGTTGATATTCGCATCGACGCCGACGGCGATGTTGTGCTCGCCCTCAGGGTTGACGATGCGCCAGCGCGTGTCGTTCGTCTCCGGCGTGAGGTTGTGCAGCAATTGGTTGAGGTCGCGGACCGGCAGGTCCGCCAGGTCGAACAGGCGCATTGTTCAGCGCTCCCAGAAATAGACGGTGGCGGGTTTCGGTTCCCATACGCGCGCCGCGGCGATGCCGGGCAGGCGGGTCAGACTCTTGTACTCGGAGGCGAAGGCGACATAGCGCTCGGTCTCGGCCATCACCGCGGGCTTGCACGCGATAGGATCACGCAGCACGCCGAAGCCGGATTCAGTGCCGACGACGAAAGTGTAGAAGCCGTCAAGGTCGGATAGGCTCGCCTCCAGCGCTTGCCCTAGCGTCTTGCCGTCGCGCATAGCGCGGGTAAGGTAGCCCGCCGCCACCTCGCTATCATTCTGCGTGCGGATTTCGATGCCGTCCTGACGCAGCTCGCGGCGCAGCGAGGAATGGTTGGAGATGGAGCCGTTATGCACGAGACACTGGTCTGCGCCGGTGGTGAAGGGATGCGCACCATCTGTCGTCACCGCCGATTCCGTGGCCATGCGCGTGTGCGAAATGCCGTGCGTGCCGCTCATCGTGCCGATACCAAAACGCTTGGCAACATCTGTGGGGTAGCCGACCTCTTTGTACAGCTCCAGGCGCTGGCCCTCGCTCACTACCGTCACGCCGGGGAGTTGCTCGGTCAGTGTGGCGCGCAGCCACGCCACATCGGTGGTGGGAACGGTCACAACCAGATGCGTGTCACGGGCGATGCATTGCGCTGGGATGCCCAGCGCGGCAATGAAGCTGGCAACCGCTTCCGCGTTATCCACATCAACGCGAAGGGTAATTTTTGAAAAGCCTGGCGTGCCTGCACCGTAAATCGCGAAACCGGCGGAGTCCGGACCGCGCGAGCACAGGGTTGCCGTCATGGCCTCAAGCATGCCGCCGAGGTCAGGTTCTAGGTTTCGGTCTTTCAGAAAAAGACCGGCTATGCCGCACATGGCGAACTCCTTATTATTTTGAGGATCAGAAAAAGCTGAGGTAACGCGCCGTCTCCCAATCGGAGACATGGCGGTGGTAATCGGTCCATTCATCCTGCTTGAGCGTGATGAATTCATCGACGAAGCGTTCGCCGAGCTGCTCGCGCAGCAGCGGGCTTTTGGCCAGCGCGTCGATGGCTTCCTGCAAATTGCGCGGCAGGGTTTCCACCTGCATCTCCCGTAGCTGCTGCGGTGTGACAGCGTAGAAATTGACGTTATGCGCGGGGCCGGGGTCGAGTTCGCGGTCGATACCGTCCAGCCCGGCGGCGATGATGGCGGCCAGCGCCAGATATTGGTTCATACCGGAATCGCCAGTGCGGACCTCAAGCCGTCCGTGCGGGATGCGCACCATGGCCGTACGGTTATTATCGCCATAAGCGATGAACACGGGCGCCCAGGTGGTACCGGAGAGCGTGCGCCCCGCCACCAGGCGTTTATAGGAATTCACAGATGGCGCCAGTATGGCGGTGAGGGCCGCCGCATGCCGCAGTAGCCCGGCGGTGAAGTGATAAGCCAGTTTGGAGAGCCCCATGCCGGAGGGGTCGCTCTCGTCGAAGAACAGATTACGCCCCTGTGCATCGGCCATGGAACAATGCACATGCATGCCATTGCCGGTGATATCCGCGCGCGGCTTGGGCATGAAGGAACAGAGCGCGCCCAGTTCATTGGCGATCTCACCTGCTGCCATCTTGAAAAAATTGATCTGGTCGGCGGCATTCATGGCGTCGGCATAGCGGAAATTGATCTCGTACTGGCCGTTCGCGTCCTCATGGTCGATTTGGTAGACGTCAATCCCCACCGCTTGCAGGGATTGCGTCAGCCGGTCCAAAAATTCTCCGGCGCGAGAAAGCCCCCTGTAATCATAAGCGGGTTTGCGCAGCGTGTCGGAAGCATCGAAGGGCGCGAAACCGCCATTTGCCTTGCGCGTGAACAGGCTGAACTCCGGCTCCAGCCCGGCATTGAACACCCAGCCGCGCTCGGTCAGCCGCGCTACTTGGTGGGCGAGAATGTTCCTGGGGTCCAGCGGGTGTGGCTGGCCGTTGACGGTGCCGG
>JAQUAC010000142.1 GCA_028687415.1 Acidocella sp.
GGGCACGCTGGCGACACTGCACAAGGGCGAGCCGCATGCCTCGCTGGTAACCCCGGCGGTGAGTGCGGACGGCCTGCCCATTCTGCTGCTCTCCGGCCTTGCCGCGCACACGCGGCATTTGCATGCTGACCCTGCCTGCGCGTTGCTCGTCACCGGCACACCTGCCGATGAGAACCCGCAAACCACGCCCCGGCTCAGCCTTACCGGCACGGCGCGGGAGGTTCCGGCGGATGGTGTGCGGGCCCACTACCTCGCCACCCACCCCTATGCCGCACGTTACGTGGATTTCACAGATTTCAGCTTCTGGAAAATACTTATTATATCAGCGCAATATATTGGTGGATTCGCAAGTGCATCACAATTGAATGTTGCCGCATTGCAGCATGAAATTTCTGAACGCGCCCGGTCTGCTTATGGTTGATGCCGCGTAACCGGCTGCGTATGAAGACTCCAAAACAAACGAGAGGACCAAGGCCGTGAATCACATTGCCGATATCTCCCCGCTGCGGGATGCTGTTCCCCTCGCCGGCACAGGCGTGCGCGTAGCCGCGGCACTGCATGCCAACCTCGCCGCCCCGGCACTGGTCGCGCATTCACTCCGCAAGGGCGAAGGCCGCTTTTCCACCGAGGGCGCCATCATCGTGCGCACCGGCGTGCATACGGGGCGCTCGGTGGCTGACAAATTCGTGGTAGATGAACCTAGCACCACTGGGCATGTGTGGTGGGGCAAGGTGAACCAGAAGCTTCCGCGCGAGAAGTTCGAGGTGCTTAAAGGCCGCGTGCAGGCTTACTTGCAGGGCCGCGAGCTGTTCACGCAGGATGTGTATGCCGGGGCAGACCCGGAAAACCGTATCCGCGTGCGGATTGTCACCACCGGGGCGTGGCACGCGCTGTTCACGCGCAACATGTTCATCCGCCCGCCCGTCGAAGAGCTGGCTGGGTTCGTGCCGGATTATGTGCTTTTGCACGCGCCTGATTTCGAGGCCGACCCGGCGATTGACGGCGTACGCTCCAGCACCGTCATCGCGCTCTCCTTCGCGGAGAAGGTTATTATCATCGCCGGGACCGAATATGCGGGCGAGATCAAGAAATCGATCTTCACGGTGATGAATTGGATTTTGCCGGAGCGCGGCGTGCTGCCCATGCACTGCTCCGCCAATATCGGACCGAAAGAAGATTCCGCGTTGTTCTTCGGCCTCTCCGGCACCGGCAAGACCACCCTCTCCTCCGACCCCATGCGCCGGCTCATCGGCGATGACGAGCATGGTTGGGGGCCGGACGGTGTGTTTAATTTCGAGGGCGGATGCTACGCCAAGGTCATCGACCTGAGCCAGAAAAACGAGCCGGAAATCTGGGCCGCCTCGCACCGCTTCGGCACCGTGCTGGAAAACGTGGTGGCAGACCCGCAAGGGCGGCTGGACCTGACGGACAGCACCTATACCGAGAATACCCGAGCCTGCTATCCGGTGGAGTTCATCCCCAACGTGGAGCTGTCCGGGCGCGGAGGTATCCCGAAGAATGTCATCCTGCTCACGGCGGATGCATTCGGAGTATTGCCGCCCATCGCCCGGTTGACCCCGGCGCAGGCCATGTATCATTTTCTCTCCGGCTATACCGCACGGGTGGCTGGAACCGAGAAAGGGCTGGGCGCCGAGCCACAGGCCACCTTCTCCACCTGCTTCGGCTCACCCTTTCTGCCACGCCATCCGAAAGTTTACGGCAAACTGCTGCAGGCGCTCATCGCCAAGAACGGCGCCTCCTGCTGGCTGGTAAATACCGGCTGGACCGGCGGCGCTTATGGCGTGGGCAAGCGCATGTCCATCGCCCATACCCGTGCCCTGCTGCGCGCTGCACTGGCAGGTGAGTTGGATAACGTCACCTACCGCATGGATCCGTTCTTCAGCCTCTCCATCCCTGAGCATGTGAGCGGTGTGCCGGACGAGGTTTTGGACCCACGCAGCACCTGGGCCGATCACGAGGCTTATGACGCGGCGGCGAAAGCCCTGGTGCAGCGCTTCGTCGATAACTTCGCCAGCTTCGCCGACCATGTGGACGACGATGTGAAAGCCGCCGCCATCAAAGTGGCAGCTTGAGGGTTAAGTAAGGCCAAGGGGCAGAGCCCCCCATGCCTCAGACCACCACCGCGAGGACGATGATGACAAACAGAATGGTCGGTACCTCATTGGCGATACGGTAGAATTTCTCCGACTTGGTATTGCGGTCATTGAGGAAATTCTTGCGCCATTTGGAGCAGGCGCCGTGGAAGCCGGTCATCAGCAGCACGGCGGTGAGCTTGGTCCACCACCAAGCGGCGTGCCAATCCACCGCACCGGGCGTGAGAATGAGCAAAACGCCGAAAATGTAGGTGGAAATCATCGCCGGGTTGATAATCAAGCGGAGGAGTTTTGCCTCCATGACCTTGAAACGCTCGGATTCCGCCGTTCCGGGCACTGTCTGGCAATGATACACGTAGAGCCTGGGCAGGTAGAACATCCCGGCCATCCAGGCCGTGAAACTGATGATGTGGAACGCCAGCAACCAGTGGAAAAATGGAGTCAGGGCGGGGATAATCATGCCAGGACTCCAAAAATCTCATCGAGCGTGGAGAATACCCGCCGCGCACCGGCCTCGCTCAGAGCGGCGCCGTCGCCATGCGGGGAAAACCCGTAACAAGTCATGCCGGCGGCAACCGCGCCGGTAACGCCGAGGCGGCTATCCTCCAGCACAATACAACGCTCCGGCGGCACATTGGCGGCGTGTGCGGCGGCCAGAAACACATCAGGTGCCGGTTTTGCCCGGCCGCCACGTGCGATGACGCTGGCAGCCGAATGGGTGCGGCCATCGGTGAGGTGAGAAATGCCGGTACGGGAGAATTTTACCGCCATTTCCTCATCCGAGGAGTTGGACGCCACGCGCCAGTCCATGCCGAGGGCCGTGATTTTTTCCAGCATTGCATCCGCGCCGGGGATGAGGCGGGATTCCTCGGCCAGCACCTGCACAAGCTTCGCCGCCGTGCTTTGGCGCCAATCCTCCGGCAATTTGCTGCCAAGCTGACGTTCAATAACCGGCTGCATATCGCCGATGGACATGCCCATGAAGCGTCTCATGGCTTCATCAGGGTCCATGACCCAGCCAAGGGCGGTGAGTTCACGGGCAATCAGCACCGAGGCGACACCCTCGCTGTCAATCAACACCCCGTCACAATCGAAAATGACCAATTCAGGCGCCATGTCTTCGCTCCTCCCTCGGGCAATTTCTGTGCACGCCGCAAGCGGCTCCACCCCGGCACAGCCCCACTTGTGCCGCACGATGCACCAGTCCGGCAAGGGCGGCGATAAAATCCGGGTCGTCATTCGGCGCGCGGGCGCGGACATAGCAAGGCACACCGGCTTCCGCTGCCAGATGCCGGTTCTCGATATCCAGTTCCACCAAGGTCTCGATATGGTCCGAGACGAAGGCGATGGGAACCACCACCACGGCCACTTTGTCCCGCCCGGCCTGCTCGATGGCCTCAATTGTACTGGGAGCAAGCCATTTTTGCGGCGTGGCTCGGGACTGGTAGCAGATCAGATGCTCGGTATCCTGGTGCGTTAACCGCTCACGCACGGCGGCGACAGAGCCTTCCACCTGCGCCTGATAGGGGTCACCCGCCTTCACGATGCTCTCCGGCAGGCCATGCGCGGAGTAAAGCACACGGATTTTGGCGCCCGGCAGCTTCGCCTTGGCCTCGGCAATAGCCTCGTCCACCAGGACGGCTATGGAGGTGGCGTAGGCCGGGTCCTCGAACCAGCAGCACAATGTGGTGGTGGGCTTGGCCAATCCTGCTCCAGCCGCAGCCTCACGCCAATCAGTCAGCGATGAGCCGGTGGTGGTGGTGGAAAACTGCGGGTAGAGCGGCAAAAGCAGAATTCTGTCAGGATTGTAGGCTTTCACCGCCCGCGCGGCCTCGCCGGCGAGCGGGTGCCAATAGCGCATGGTGACGAAGCATTTATACCCATCGCCCAAAGCCGCCTCCAGCGCCGCCGCCTGTTTTTGGGTGAGCTCCAACAGTGGCGATTTGCCACCCATCAGCGCGTAATTCGCCATTGCCGCCTTGGCCGATGACGCGGCGATGAGCCGGGCCAGCCAAAAACGGATGAAAATCGGGGCGCGGATGATCGCTTTATCCGAGAACAGGTTGATCCGGAATTTCTTGATCGAATCCGGCTTGTCCGGCCCACCCAGATTGAACAGAACTATGGCGGTTTTGCTCATGAAGCGCGGATCACCTCCATGAGCCTGACTACATTTGCCTCCGGCACGTCGGGCGTGATGCCGTGGCCAAGGTTGAAAATATGTGGCCTGCCCCGCACGGCATGGAGGATGTCGCGCATCGCGTCTTCCATGGGTTTACCGCCGAGTTTGAGCAGAAGCGGGTCTAGATTGCCCTGGAAAATGGTATTTTCAGGACAGGCGGCCTGGGCGGCGCGAATGTCGGTGACGGTGTCGAGTCCGACCGCGTCCACCCCGCTCTCACGCACGTATTCCGCCAGCATGAGCCCCGCCAAACGCGGAAAACCGATGATTTTCAAGCCGGGATTCCGGCTCTTCAACGCGGAAATAATGCGTTTATTTGGATTTATGACGAATTTCCGGAACTGCGCCGCGGGAAATATGCCAGCCCAACTTTCGAACAGCATGAGGCAATTTGCCCCGGCATCGACCTGCCCCTGGAGATAGGCGATCGTAGCTTCGGTGAGAATGTCGAGCACGGCTTCGACAAAACCTGGATCCTCATAAGCCAATTTTCGCGTGCGAAGAAAATCCCCGCCGCCCTGGCCGTCGAGCATGTAGCATGCCACCGTCGCGGGGCCACCCGCAAAACCAATGAGCGCGGTTTTTTCCGGCAACTCGGTGCGCACGCGGCGGACGGTTTCCAGCACGGGGGCGTAAATACCGGGCGCCCTCCCTAGCCTCAATGTTGAGATATCTTCCAAGGGCGGTAGGCGTGGCCCCTCACCTTCGGCAAAGCGCAGGCCCTGACCCAGGGCCATCGGCAGGATCAGGATATCCGAAAACAAAATTGCGGCATCGAAGCCGAATTTGCGGATGGGTTGAAGCGTGACCTCAGCCGCCAAGGTGGGATTCAGGCACAGGCTGATGAAATCGCCGGCTTGGGCACGGACCGCGCGGTATTCCGGCAAGTACCGCCCGGCTTGGCGCATGAGCCAGACCGGAGGTGGCCAAACAGTTTCGCCCTGCAATGCTTGAATGAACTTCATTCGTGCCACCTAAACTTAATCCTTTTAAGTGAAAAGAAGGGTGGGAGGTGTAGTACCCTGTGGATATCGGGGGTTAACCCTATGCCGATTTAAATCCACAAACTTATCCACAGAGAAAAATGAGGTGTAACCTGCTGATTCTAAGGTTTCCCTCCTGGTTACTCACAAGTCGGCGGAGACCATGGTGAACTTATCCCCCGTTCACTGAATTGTGCGGGTTATCCCCGCTATTCGGAAAAAGAAGGGAGCGGAGGGAAACAATCCACGCTATTAACACTCTTATGGACAGCGATAAGCTAAATATACACCTGATATCCGACGCCACTGGGGATACTTTGACCACTTTGGCGCGGGCGGCAGTGTCGCAATTCGACGAATTCCAGGTTTCTTATCATCGCTGGTCGTTGATTCGCTCGCGATTACAGCTACATAGAGTGCTTGAGGGGATTCAGGCGGAGCCCGGCCCGGTGTTGTGCTCGCTTGTGGATAACGCCTTACGGCATGAGTTGGACGAGGCTTGCGCCCGGCTTGGCGTGCCGCTTTTGCATGTGTTGGACCCGGTGCTGGAGATGCTTCAGGCGCAGTTCGGAGCGCCGGCGAAGCATAAGCCAGGCCGCCAATATGTGCTGGATGCCGATTATTTTCGCCGGATTGACGCCATGCACTACGTTATCAGCCATGATGATGGCCAAGCGACGCGTGGTATTCGTGAAGCGGATGTGGTGCTGGTGGGAGTTTCTCGCTCTTCTAAGACGCCAACCTGCTTTTATCTGGCGAACCGGGGTATTAAGGCGCTGAATATCCCGCTGGTGCCGGGGATAGAGCCGACAGAATTGCTGAATGACCCGCCTTGCCCGGTGATTGGTCTGACGATTGATCCGAGATCGCTTATTGATATTCGCCGTCATAGGCTTCAATTGATAGGCGGAG
>JAQUAC010000143.1 GCA_028687415.1 Acidocella sp.
CCACATGACCGAGAAGATGCCAAGGTCGGTAAAGCTCGGCGTGCGGCCCATGATTTCCAGGACTTTCGCGTATTCCTCGGCGTTCAGCCCGAAGGATTTCGCGAGGGTGGCGTTTACTTCAGTCATGCTGCGGCCAATGCGTCGAAAAGGGGTTTGCCGTCGGTGCCGCCCATCAGCGGGTCGACGAGGTTTTCCGGGTGCGGCATCAGCCCGAGCACGCGCAGATTGGGGGCGAAAATCCCGGCGATGTCGCGGGCCGAGCCATTGCGGTTGCCGTCGGCGTAGCGGAAGGCGACGAGGTTCTCGCCCTCCAGCCGGTCCAGCGTGGCGGCATCGGCGGTGTAGTTGCCGTCGCCATGCGCCATCGGGGCGCGGAATTCCGCGCCCTTGGCCCATTTGTTGGTAAACACGGTGTCATTGCGCTCAACGCGCAGCATCGTGTCCATGGAGAGGAAGCGCAGCCCCGCATTGCGCAGCAGCGCACCCGGCAGAAGCCCGGCTTCGGTGAGGATCTGGAAGCCGTTGCACACGCCCAGCACGTAGCCGCCCCGTGCCGCATGGGCTTTCACCGCCTGCATGATGGGGCTCTGCGCCGCCATCGCACCGCAGCGCAGATAATCGCCGAAGGAAAAGCCGCCCGGCAGAATCACGAGATCGACGCCCGCGGGCAGCTCGGTCTCCTTGTGCCAGACGATTTGTGGTTCGTGGCCAAAGCTCTGGCGCACGGCCAGCACCATATCGCGCTCGCGATTGATGCCGGGGAAGAGAAGGATGGCGGCTTTCACGTGGGACTCCTGCGGGCGGCGGGTTACGCCGCGATTTCGACCTTGAAGCTCTCGATGACCATGTTGGCCAGCAGCTTCTTGGCCATGTCCTCGGCGGCGGCCTTGGCCTTGGCGGCGTCGGTCTCGGCCAGTTCCAGCTCGATGATCTTGCCCATGCGCACCTCGCCAACCTGGGCGAAGCCCAGATTGTTCAGGGCGTGGCCAATGGCCTTGCCCTGCGGGTCCAGCACGCCGTTCTTGAGCATGACGGTAACGATGGCTTTCATTACTGCATGGTCTCCGGCCCCTTCATGTCGCGCGAGCCGGCCTCGGGCAGAATGCCAAGGCGGCGGGCGACTTCCTGATACGCTTCCTCGATCTTGCCGAGGTCGCGGCGGAAGCGGTCCTTGTCCATCTTCTCGTTGGTCTTCACGTCCCACAGGCGGCAATTATCCGGGCTGATTTCATCGGCCAGGACGATTCGCATGTCCTCGTTTTCATACAGACGGCCGAATTCGAGCTTGAAGTCGACGAGGGTGATGCCGACTCCGAGGAACAGCCCGGTCAGGAAGTCGTTGATGCGCAGGGTGAGGTGAACGATATCGTCCATGTCCGGCGGGGTGGCCCAGCCGAAGGCGGTGATATGCTCTTCAGCCACCATGGGGTCGCCGAGCTGGTCGTTCTTGTAATAATACTCGACGATCGAGCGCGGCAGGCGGGTGCCCTCGGGAATGCCGAGGCGCTGCGCCAAGCTGCCGGCGGCGATGTTGCGGACCACCACCTCGACGGGGATAATCTCAACTTCTTTAATAAGTTGCTCGCGCATATTCAGGCGGCGGATGAAGTGAGTGGGGACGTTAATCTCCGCCAGCTTCGTCATCAGGAACTCGCTGATACGGTTGTTCAGCACACCCTTGCCGGTGATCGTGCCCTTTTTCTGGGCGTTGAACGCTGTTGCGTCGTCCTTGAAATACTGCACGAGCGTGCCGGGTTCTGGACCCTCGAACAGGATTTTCGCTTTGCCTTCATAGAGCTGCCGCCGACGGGCCATGGGAGAGATACCTTCGGTAAATGAACGGAGCCGGTCTATACCAACCTCGCGCCGCGAGCGCTATGGCCGTGCGCCACATGGCATCCACTTCCGGGCCGGGCTGCAAGCAAAAAAGAGCATCGTTGGCAAGATTTTAAGGGTTGCATGTCATTCTTTTTATAACAAGCCATGACAGATATTCTCGATACCGTAGCTGATCTGACCTACTTGCGGGATAAGCGTGAGCTGGAAACCGTGTTCGCCGATCTCATTTATGAACTCGTGGGGGCGAGCTGCCTTACGCTCTGGCGTGTGGTGGGCGGGGCTGGAGGCAAGACCGAGATGCAGAAGCGTCTCACCTTGCCATCTTCCACCGAGGCCGCGCCGCTGCGGCCGGAATGCCCCCACTGCCAGGATAAGCAACGCGCCCTCTGTCTGGAGGCCTCGGAAAACCCCGCCTCTCGTCATGTATTCCCCATCAATAACGACAGCCGGCTGACCGGGCTGATCGAGGTCATCAGGCCCCAGCGCATGACCCAGCGGCAGGAGCGCATGGTTTCCAATCTCGTCCGCGTCTACGGCAACCATGCCGGGGTGCTGGATTATGGGGACCGGGATGAGCTGACCGGGCTACTTAACCGGCGCGGCTTCAACAGCTACTTCAAGCAGACCATGCTTGCTGACGCCGCCAGTTCTATTATCGCCGTGGCGGATATTGATTTCTTCAAGCGCATCAACGACGAGTTCGGCCATCTTTACGGTGACGAGGTGCTGATCCTCATGGGACGGCTGATGGAAGTCTGCCTGGGCGAGGTGGATGGTGTGTTCCGCTTCGGCGGCGAGGAGTTTCTTGTTATCCTGCAAAACACTTCACTGGATGAGGCGGCGGTGCGGCTGGAAGCCTTCCGGGCCGCTGTACAAGCCGCCGTGTTTCCGCAGGTTGGGCGGGTCACCATCAGCATCGGCTTCGCTGCCATTCGCGCGAGCGACACCGGGGCCACCGCCTTCGGCCGGGCGGACGAGGCGCTCTATGTCGCCAAGCAACAAGGCCGGAATCAAGTGAAATGCTATGAATGGCTCGTGCAGGATGGAAGCCTACGGGAAGAGAAGAAAACCGGCGGCCAGATCGAGCTGTTCTGACCGCCGTCTCTGTCTTTACGCCGTAGCGGCTTCCAGGGTGGGGTAGTCCGTGTAGCCGTGCACGCCGCCGGCATAGAGGGTGTCGGCATCCCATGCATTCAGCGGGGCGTCCTTGGCGAAGCGCTCCACCAGATCCGGGTTGGCGATGAACGTCTTGCCCCAGGCCACGGCATCGGCCTCGCCGGCATCCAGCGCCGCCTGCGCGCTCTCCTTGGTGAAGCCTTCATTGGCGATATACACGCCGCCGAACGCCTTCTTCAGCTTCGGGCCGATCCAGTCTTCCGCCTTGTGCTCGCGCGCGCAAATGAAGGCGATGCCGCGCTCACCCAGTTCTCGCGCCACGTAGGAGAAGGTGCCGAGCCGGTCGGAATCGCCCATGTCATGTGTATCCATGCGCGGGGCCAGATGCACGCCGACATATTCCGGGCCGAACACGGAGGCCACGCCGTCGGTGACTTCCATAAGCAACCGGGCGCGGTTCTGGATCGGGCCGCCATATTCGTCGGTACGCTTATTGGTGCTGTCCTGCAGGAACTGGTCCAGCAGGTAGCCGTTGGCGCCGTGGACTTCCACGCCGTCAAACCCGGCCATCTGTGCGTTCATAGCCGCCTTGCGATAGGCTTCCACGACGCCCGGCAGCTCGCTCGTCTCCAGCGCGCGCGGGGTGACGTAATCCTGTAGCGGACGCACCAGGCTCACATGACCCTTGGGCTGGATAGCGCTGGCGCTCACCGGCAGCTCGCCATTCAGGAACATGGGGGCGGAAATGCGGCCCACATGCCAGAGCTGGGCGAAGATGCGCCCGCCCTTTTTATGCACGGCGCTGGTAATCAGCTTCCAACCCTGCACCTGCTCGTCCGACCACAGGCCGGGCGTTTCCGCATAGCCCACGCCCATGGGGGTGACGGAGGTTGCTTCCGAGATGATGAGCCCGGCTGAGGCGCGCTGGGCGTAGTACTCGGCCATCAGCGCGTTGGGGATGCGGCTAGCGCCGGCGCGGGAGCGGGTGAGGGGGGCCATAATGATGCGATTCGGCAAAGTGAGATCGCCGATCTTGAGCGGGTCGAACAGGCTGGGCATGGTTTATATCCTTTTGCCTTGAGGTTTTTTGGGGGTCATAGCGAGTTCTTCATCTGGCCGAGAAACGCGGTGATGGCGGCCTCATTGCGGGTATAAAATACCCATTGGCCAATTTTCCTGGCGCTCAACAATCCGGCTTGATGCAGCACGGCGAGGTGTGCCGACACTGTGGATTGCGACAGCCCGCATGATGCCTCGATCTTACTCGCGCAGACGCCGAATTCATACGGGTGCTCCTGGCCGGGGAAGTTCTGCTCAGGGGCTTTTAGCGCGGCAAGAATCTTCCGCCGCACCGGGTTGGCCAGGGCGCGCAGAACCTCTTCCAGAGAGTCATGGGGGTGTATCGGCATTAAGCGATATATAGTTCGCTTTCTGCCGATGAAAAGGGCTAAAGCGCGCCGCCCTCAGCTTACCACCGGCGTGTCGCGCCCGGTGCGGGTCATCAGGACCACGCCGTCCTCAGCCTCCACCACGGTGGAGGGGGCCAACCGGGTCAGCGTCTCGCCGTTCTTGCGGTTGATCGCGATGACAAACACGTTGCCGCTCTGGCTGTGCTCTATGGCCTCCACCGTGGCGCCGGCCAGCGTGCTGTCGGGGGGCACGGCCATCACTTCGATGTCCAGCCCCAGTGTGCGCAGCCCCTCGGCCATGGCCTGCAGGCGCTCAGTGCCCTCGGTCAGGCGCGCGGTGCGGGGGAAGAGGATGAGCTGCGCGATGCGCTCGGCGCCGATATGCGTGGGCGCCACCACTGAATTCGCCCCGGCCTGCAGCAGTTTACCCTTGCTCCTAGGCGAGATGCTACGGGAGATGATCTCCAGATTCTTGTTAAGGTCGCGAGCGGTGAGGGTGATGAACACGTTGATCGCATCGTTGGGCACCGCCGTGACCAATGCCCGCGCTCGGCTGACGCCCACGGCACGCAGCACCTGCTCGTCCGTGGCATCGCCGGTCCAGGTTGGGTAGCCGTGTGAGGCGGCGCGAGCGAGGCGCGTCTCATCCGTATCGAGGATCACGAATTTGATGCCGCCGGCCTTTAATTCCTCGGCCAGTGCCTCACCGATCCGGCCATAACCGCAGACGACGACATGGCCGCTCATTTTCTCGATTTGCGTTTTCATGCGCCTGGTTCCCAGAAGCTGCTGGAGTTGCGAGTAGGTGATGAATTGTACGAGCACACCGGTGAGGAAGATCACCCCCGTGCAGCCTAGCACGATGGTGGCTATGGTGATCGCCCGCAACTCCGGCGTTAGGATCGGGTGTAGCTCACCATAGCCAACCGTGAAAACGGTGAATGTGACGAAATAGAATGCGTCGCCCCAGGACCAGCCTTCCATGACATAGGCCGATGACGCCAGGATAATGAGCGCCAGCATGTAAAGCATGCCGCCGGCAAGATTGTGCCAGGGATTTCCTGAAAGACCATTCATGCGGAACCCCACATAAAAAATCCAGGAGGACGATGTCCTCCTGGATTCCAGAGCTCAAGGAGGGCTTGGCCCCCCTGGGCCATTGCTGCTTTAGCCGCGCTTGTTGAGCGGCACGTAATCGCGGTTCGCCGCACCGGTGTAGATCTGGCGCGGACGGCTGATGCGGTTGGTCGGATCTTCCATCATTTCCTTCCACTGGCTGATCCAGCCAACGGTACGGGCAAGCGCGAAGATCGGCGTGAACATCTGGGTCGGGAAGCCCATCGCCTTCAGGATGATGCCCGAGTAGAAGTCCACGTTCGGGTACAGCTTGCGGGAGACGAAGTAATCGTCCTCCAGCGCGATCTTCTCCAGCTCGATGGCCAGGTCGAGCATCGGCTCGTCCTTGATGCCCAGCTCGCCGAGAACTTCGTGGCAGGTCGCCTGCATGATCTTCGCGCGCGGGTCGAAGTTCTTGTACACGCGGTGACCGAAGCCCATCAGCTTCACGCCGCTGTTCTTGTCCTTCACCTGCTTGATGAACTCGGGGATGTTATCCTTGTGGCCGATTTCAGCAAGCATCTTCAGCACGGCCTCGTTGGCGCCGCCATGTGCGGGACCCCAGAGGGAGGCAATACCAGCAGCGATGCACGCGAACGGGTTGGCGCCGGTGGAGCCA
>JAQUAC010000144.1 GCA_028687415.1 Acidocella sp.
CGAGCAACAAAAACATCCAGGTCAACCGGGCATCCCTGGGCACTTTTCCGCCATTCCAATCTGACCATATATGGAAACGGCACCCACCGGAGCCCTGTCCAAAATGTCCACGTCCCCCGCACTCGTCCGCGCGCAAGCCTTCTGCCAGGCGCATGATCTCCGCCTGCCGGTTCTGCTGGCCCCCATGGCAGGCGCCTGCCCACCGGCGCTTTCCATAGCGGTGGCCAATGCCGGCGGGCTAGGCGCCTGTGGCGCGCTGCTCATGCAGCCGGATGCCATCGGGCAATGGGCAGGAGCCTTCCGCGCCGGCAGCAATGGCGGGTTTCAGATCAATCTCTGGATTCCAGATTCTCCGCCCGTGCGTGACAAAACCGCCGAGACCGCCCTGCGTGGCTTTCTCTCTGCCTGGGGCCCGCCCGTGCCGGAAGACGCGGCGGACGCCACCCCGCCGGACTTCACCGCGCAATGCGAGGCCGTGCTCGCCGCCCGTCCCGCCATCGTCTCCTCCATCATGGGGCTATACCCGCCGGACTTCGTCGCCCGCCTGCATACCGTGGGCATAAAATGGTTCGCCACCGCCACCACAGTGGCTGAGGCCCGGGCGGCGGAGGCTGCCGGAGCGGACGCCGTTATCGCCCAGGGGGCGGAGGCGGGGGGGCATCGCGGCGCTTTTCAGCCTGCGCGGGCGGAGCCGGGGGCTGTCGGCCTGTTCGCGTTGCTGCCCGCCATTTGTGACGCGGTGCAAATTCCTGTTATCGCCACTGGCGGTATCGCCGATGCGCGTGGCATCGCCGCCGCCCTGCTGCTGGGCGCGTCGGCGGTGCAGATCGGCACTGGCTTTCTACGCTGCCCGGAGGCCGGGTTAGCCCCTGCCTGGGCGGACGCGCTGGCCCAGACCCAGCCCGAGGACACGCAACTCACCCGTGCCTTCTCCGGCCGCGCGGGGCGAAGCCTCACCACCGATTACGTGCGCGCCGCGGCTGCCTCGGATGCACCCATCCCGGCGCCGTACCCGGTACAGCGCGGCCTTACCCAGCCCATGCGGACCCAGGCGGCACAGATGAATGATATTTCCCGCATGCAGGCCTGGGCCGGGCAGGCAGCGCGCTTGGCTCCGGCTCGTCCGGCGGGGGAGGTGACGCAAACCTGGTGGGCCGAGGCCCAGGCGTTGCTCTAAGGCAGTCCCACACCCAGCCGCCGCGCCAGCCCCCGGCTGTTGGGGTTGGCCACATCGGCCAGGGTGTATTTGTCCAGCACTGCCAGCAGAGCGTTCTGCGCCTCGTCCAGAATCGTCTGTAACCGGCACATGCCGCCAATGGTGCAGGTATGGCCCGCCTGGCATTCCACCAGCGCCAGCTCCGGCTCCATCTTGCGCACCACCGTGCCAATCCCAATCTCCGCCGCGGGGCGCGCCAGCCGTAACCCGCCGCGGCGCCCGCGCAGCGTCTCCACTAGCCCGGCTTGCCCCAGGGCATGCACCACCTTGGTCATGTGACTCTCCGAGATGTCATAGGCGGAGGCGATTTCCGCGATCGAGGCCAGCCGCTCCGGCGCCAGCGCCAGAAAGATGAGCGTGCGCAGCCCGTAATCGGTGAAGTGTGTGAGATGCATGACAATAATTCTAACCTCTCCGGCGCTACCCCGCCAGAGACTCGATAAAAATTCGTTCCGTAGGCACATCGTGTGCCCCCGCCACGGCCCGCGCCGCGCCGAGCATTTTCGGCGGCCCGCACAGATACACATCCGGGCTTTCCATGCCCTCCGCCAGCAGCGCATCCAGCGCCTCCGCCGCGGTGCCGCTAAAGCCCCCCCAGCCTTGGCTGGGGTGCCATACGGCCTGGATGATCCGGAGTTGCGGCAGTCCGGCGCGCAGCTCGTCGAACAGCACCTGCGGCAGCATCTCCTCTTCCCGGTTAACGCCGAAGACCAGATACTCTGGCTGCCATTCCTGATACCCGGCCATGTGGCGCAGCAGGCTCACCAGCGGCGCCGCCCCGCAACCGCCGCCCACCAGCACGCGCGGGCGGGGGCTGGCTTCATCCAGCTTGAAATGCCCCATCGGCCCGCGCAGATGCAGCGCATCGCCCACCGTCGCCTGGGTGCCAAGATATGTGGAGAACGCGCCCCCCGGCACCAGCCGGATCAGGAATTCCAGCCGCCCGTCCCAGTTTGGCAGATTGGCCAGCGAGTAGGCGCGCTTAATCTCCATGCCCGGCACGGTGAATTCCATATACTGGCCGGGGATGAAATCCGCGCCGCTGCCCAGGGTTTCGTCCGGGCGCAGTTGCAGCGCCAGCATCATCGCACCCGCACCGGCTTGGGTGATGCTCTCGATCACCGCCTCGCGTTCGGGAATCGCGCGGCGGGAAATGTTCGCATCGTCATAAGGCAGCTCCACCACCAGATCGTCATGCGGCATGCAACGGCATAGCAGCACACCGCCCTGGGCGGCATCCGGCAGCGCCACGGGGCTGTATGCGCCCATCTCGTAGCCACCAGTGCTCACATGTGCATGGCATTGCCCGCAATTTCCGCAGCCGCACATGGCGGGCAGGTGCAAATTCTCGGCGGCGGCGGCGGCCAGCACGGTCTGCCCCGGCGCGCAGGGTACGTTTAAGCGCACACCATCGCGCGTCAGCAAGGTAATCTCAGTCATCGGTCTCCGCTCCCAGCAAAAAGCCGGGCCGGGGGAAGAACCCCGGCCCCGTTCGTCTTACGCCGCCCGGCCCATCGCCGCGGCAATGTCGGCTTTCGCCTCCGTCACCGGCAGCACGCCGAAGCGGTTCACCAGCACGTCTACCAGAGCCGGTGTCAGGAAGCCCGGCAGCGTCGGCCCGAGGCGCACATTGCGCACGCCCAGCGCCAGCAGCGTCAGGAACACCGCCGCCGCCTTCTGCTCGAACCAGGAGACAACGAGCGACAGCGGCAGCTCGTTCACCCCGCAGCCAAACGCTCCGGCCAGCGCCTGGGCGATCACCAGCGCTGAGTAGGTGTCGTTGCACTGGCCGAGGTCCAGCAGGCGCGGCAGCCCGCCTATGGTGCCGAAATCATGCGTGTTGAAGCGGTATTTGCCGCACCCCAGCGTCAGCACCATGGCGTCTTCCGGCACCGCGTCCGCGAACTCGGTGTAATAGTTGCGCCCTGGCGCCGCGCCGTCGCACCCGCCAATGAGGAAGAAATGCTTGATCGCACCGCTCTTCACCGCGCCGATCACGGTCTCCGCCGCGCCCAGCACCGCGTCGCGGCCAAAGCCGATGGTAATGGTCTTCTCAGGCGCCGTCTCGGCAAAGCCCGGAAGGGCCTTCGCGGCCTGCGCCACAATGGCGAGGTCACCATGGCCCAGATGCTTGATCCCCGGCCAACCCACCGGACCCATGGTAAAGATGCGGTTGCGGTAGGCGGGAAGCGGCTCGATCAGGCAGTTCGAGGTCATTACGACCGGACCGGGGAAGGCCGCGAATTCCTGCTGCTGATTCTGCCAGGCGCCACCATAATTGCCCGCGAGGTGCGGGTAGGCGTGCAGCTTGGGGTATGAATGCGCGGGCAGCAGCTCGCCATGGGTATACACGTTGATGCCCATGTCCTTGGTTGCTTCCAGCACCGCTTCCAGGTCACGCAGATCGTGCCCCGAGACAAGCACGGCCTTGCCGGCCACCGGGGTGATACGCACATTGGTCGGCGCGGGGGTGCCGTAAGTGCCGGTATTGGCGGCGTCCAGCGTCTCCATCACGGTGAAGTTCAGCCGGCCCAGCGCCAGGGCCTCCTCCAGAATGTCCTCAATATCCACCGGCTCGGAAGCCAGGAAGCTCAGCGCCTGGGCAATGCCGGCGCCAACCGCTTCGCGTGTCTGGCCCAGTACCTCGGCATGGTGGGCATAGGCGGCAACGCCCTTCAGCCCGTACAGCACCAGCGCGCGCAGGCCAATCACGTCAGCACCGGCGGCATCCAGCCCGGCGCGCACGGAGGCGATGCTCGCCTGCGCCAGTAGCCCGGTCAGGTCATTGGCGGGCTGGAAGGCGGCGGGCCCAGCCAGCCGGGTGCCGGCGGCCTCCTGCAGCCGGTCACGGATGCGCGCGGCTTCCGCGATCATCTCCTGGAAGCGGGCGCGGTTGAAGTTCACGTTGGTGAGGGTGGTGAACAGCGCGTAGAGGATGAAGCTGTCCGCCGCCGCATCCGGCCGGCCCTGCTGGTGCAGCAGATGCGCGTATTGGCCGATGCCCTTGAGCTGATAGATCAGCAGGTCCTGCAGGTCGGACGTGGTTTCATCCTTGCCGCACACACCCTTGGCCGTGGCGCAGCCCGCGCCGGTATCCGTTCTTGCCGTTTGTTCGCATTGAAAGCAAAACATGCAGAAAATCCCTGAAAGATTACATTTTTGTTCCCTTCGGGCCGCGCCAGTGTCTGGCTGCCTCAAAAGAGGAATTTTAAATGAACCTTTTTGCGCGGGCAGGCTTTGATCCAGATCAAACCTCATCCGCCGTCAAGAAGTTTTCGTTTTAGCTAGCTGGTGCCTTGGCTTTTTTTAACACCGCATTCTGCACCACTGTCTGCAGCCCATTCGCCGCTTCCGTAGCCGCCGCCGCTGCTACATCGCCCCAATAGGGTTGCATGTCGCTGGGGGCGAGGTCGTGCATCTGCGTTACCTGCCCCACAATGCGATGGTTCGAATCACGCACCACCCAGTCCAGCTCCACCAGAAGCTGGCCGTTTTTATCGGGCTTGGATTTTACTGTCCCAGTTACGGTGAAGTCGGCTTGCGCCGGATTCGTCACCACTTGGAGGTCTGGCCCCGCCAGATCGCGGGTCAGGTTCATTGGCAGGGCGGTGTTGCCATCACCTGGCGCGCCAGTCACCGCGCCCAGAAAAATGCGCGGGGTGCGATTCTCCAGGGATTTAGGGTTGCTCTGCTGGATATGCGCGTTGATGACGGCCAGTGCCTTGGAGAGGCCGGGCGCATCCGCTGCTGCTGCCGCCTGCAGCGTGGCCGCATCGCCGCGGGCCCAGCCTTGCGCGGGCACGGGGGCGCCTTGCTGCTGGCCGTACACTTTGCCGTTCGGCCCGGCGATGACATAGCTCGGCACCACGCTGTCGCCTGTTTGCTTGGCGGAGATGCTGAGCCGCCAGCTGGTCTTGGCCGCAGGCCCGGCGACGCTCGGCACATCGTAATTGGCCAGCTCGGCGGCGAGGTCATGGGCATAGAGCGCCCCGGCCTTGCCATCCAGCAGCGCGCCGCTGGGGGTGGGCACCATCAGCACCGGGGCAGGGGGCAAAGCCAGCCGTGCGGCCTCCGGGCCTGGATTGCCGTAGAACGGCTCCGGCAGCGTGCCGCATCCGGCCAAAACCAGGGGAAGAATAAGGGCCAGCCGCTTCATGCGCGGATCACCGAAATCTGGTGCCCGGTCACGGGCTCGCGGCGCAAGGTCTTGCGCCGGTAGGAGAAGAAATTTTCCTCCTCCGCGCAGGTGTCATGGGGCAAAATTTCAGTTTCCACATTCACGGTATGCAGCCGCGCGGCGCAATAGCCGGGCAGGTCGAAAAACCAATGGCCAGGGCGGCCGGGGGCAAAGAAGCGTACATCCGCCTCATCGCGCGCCAGCACGGCGTCGCGCAGATCAGCGCTCACCTCGTAGCTCATCTGCTTGATGCAGGGGCCGATGGCGGCGCGAATCTGCGTGGCGCCAAGGGCGCGCATCGCTTCCGCCGTGGCCTCCAGCACGCCCGCCAGAGCGCCCTTCCAGCCCGCATGCGCCGCCCCCACCACGCCGTTGCCGCAGAACAGCACCGGCGCGCAATCGGCGGTGATGACGCCAAGCCCCACCCCTGGCATGTCCGTCACCAGCGCATCGGCCTGCGGCCCTGCGCCCTCGGCCCAGGGCTCCCGCACGGTGATCACCACCGGCCCGTGCACCTGCTTCAGCCCCAGCAGATTCCCAGGAGCCACCCCGAGTGTGGCGGCCACAAGCGCGCGGTTCTGTCGTACCAGAGCCGGGTCATCCGACGAGAAGCTGCAATTCAGGCTGGCGTACAGCC
>JAQUAC010000145.1 GCA_028687415.1 Acidocella sp.
CGTACTGGAGGAGGGCAACAAGGACGATTGGTTCGGCTCGCTGATGATCCAGCGCCTGTCATCATCTCCGCCATCAGCCTCATCGCCTTCCTGGCTCAGGAGCTGCGCACCGGCAACGCCACACCGCTGGTCAATCTCCGCCTGTTCACACGCTGGAATTTTGGCTTCATCAGTGCCGCCAATTTCATGCTCGGCTTCGTGCTATACGCGGCGGTGTATCTCATCCCGCTCTACCTCTCCGAGACCCATGGCTACAGTGCCCGGCAATCCGGCGCGGTCATGGCCTGGATCGGCCTGCCCCAATTGCTCATCATCCCCTTCATGCCCTGGCTGATGCGCCGCATAGACCCACGCCGCCTGCTGGCGCTGGGGTTCGTCCTGTTCGCCATCAGCTCCTTCATGAACATGAATCTCGGCCCGGACGATAGCGGCCCGCAAATGCTCATCCCCAACCTCATCCGCGCCGTCGGCCAGGCCCTGGTCTTCCCGCCGATCACGATGATCGCCACCGCCGGCATCCCGTTTCAGGATTCCGGTTCCGCCTCGTCGCTGTTCAACATGCTGCGCAATCTCGGCGGCGCCATCGGCATCGCCATCGTGCAAACATTTGTTACCAACCGTGAAAAATACCATTCCGCCATCGTTACGCCAGATGTCAGCCTGCTCAACCCCGCCACGCAGCAACGGCTTTCGCTACTGCAGCATTATTTCACAATGCACGGCATGGCTGACCCGTCAGCGGCACGGGAGCAAGCCATCCAGTTGCTAGGCCGCACCATCCAAATCCAGGCTAATTACTTTGCCTATGGCGATGCCTTCGCCCTGCTCGGGGCAGGCATGCTCGCCGCCCTGCTGGCGTCACTTTTCCTGCGCAAGCCATCCGGCCCTGCCGCCCCCGGCGGACATTGATCTACGTCATATCGCCGAGACAATTTTGTCATGACAATTGTTAGATATTCGGAGGCAGGCCTCTGAATACCGGCTTCTCGGCCGCAGGGAATTAGTCTAACGTGTTAAATAACACTGGAGGAACAAAAATGTCTCGTGTAGCACTGGTCACCGGCGGCACCCGCGGAATTGGTGCAGCTATCAGTGTGGCTCTGAAGAACGCGGGCCGGACAGTCATTGCCAGCTATGCCGGCAATACCGCCGCCGCCGAGGCCTTCCACAAAGAAACAGGAATCGAAACCGTCAAGTTTGACGCCGGGAATTACGATGAATGCATCGCAGCGGTGAAAGACATCACCGACCGCCACGGCCCCATCGAGATCCTCGTCAATAATGCCGGCATCACCCGTGACACCGTGATGGGCAAAATGACCCGCGACATGTGGGACGAAGTGATCGACACCAATCTTGGCTCCTGCTTCAATCTCTGCAAAGCCACGTTCGACGGCATGAAGGCGAAGAAGTTCGGCCGCATCGTCAATATCGGCTCCATCAACGGCCAGGCCGGCCAGTACGGCCAGGTCAACTATGCCGCTGCTAAATCCGGTATCCACGGCTTCACCAAGGCCCTGGCGCAGGAAGGTGCACGCTACTCCATCACCGTCAACGCCATCGCCCCCGGCTATGTCGATACCGACATGGTCCGCGCCGTACCGCCCGACGTGCTTGAAAAGATCATCGCCAAAATCCCGCGCGGCCGCCTTGGCACCGCGGAAGACATCGCCCGCGGTGTCGTCTTCCTCACCGCCGACGACGCCGATTTCGTCACCGGCTCCACCCTCTCCATCAATGGCGGTCAGCACATGTACTGAGTCTGACGCGGGAAGTTTGGGGCGCTTTAACCACCCCAAACTTCCCGCCCCCATCACCCGCTCTGGCTCAAAAACCTGCGAATACCGGTGACAGCTTCAGCAAGGCCGGAGCGAATGATGGGGGCACCTTCAGGAAACGCCGAAAACAAGCGGGACGGCACCTGCCGGTCCAGCAGCACAAATACACCACGATCATCGGCGCGGCGGATCAGCCGCCCAAAGGCCTGCCGCAAACGCAAGCGCACAATGGCGTCGTCATAGTCCTTCGGCGCGCCATGGCTCAAATGTGTACGCCTTGTGCGGTGCAATATATCCGGGCGGGGCCAGGGCGTGCGTTCAAACACCACCAGCCGCAGCGCGTTGCCGGGAATGTCCACACCGTCGCGCATCGCATCCGTACCCAGCAAACAGGAATGCTCCTCCGCCCGGAAAATATCCACGAGCGTCGCGTTATCCATTGCATCCACATGCTGACCGTAAAGCGGAATACCAACATCCTCCAGCGGCTTGGCGATGCGGTTATGCACCGCCTTCAACCGCGAGATGGCGGTAAACAAACCCAGCCCCCCGCCCCCCGCCGCCTGAAACAGCGCCTGATACGCCCCGGCCAGCGAGCCGATATCTTGCCCGTTCACATCTGAGATCAGCACGATGCGCGTGCGCTCCGCATAATCAAACGGCGAATCGAACGCCGCGCGAATCGCCGGCGCCGCCAGATGCGCCGCCCCGGTCCGCGCCTCGGCATTCTCCCAGGCAGTCTCCGCATCCGCTCCATCGCGCAGCGTGGCGGAGGTAATCAGCAGCCCATGCGCAGGTGCCGCGATGGTCTCAATAAACGCCTCCGTCGGGTCCAGCAGATGCGAGAGCAGCGCGATGTCCTTATCCGTCCCAGCCTCGCGCTCCAGCCGCAGAAACTCGATGCGCGCAGGCCGCTCCCCCGGTGCAGTCTCATTCCCCAGACCATCCAAAATCCGCCGCCACGCCGCGAGAGGATCAATGGCCCGCCGCTTCAAACTGCGTGCCATCCCCTCCAGCCGCTGCCGCGTGGTCTCCTCCAGCGTCTCCGCCTCCACTTCCAGCCGCTCCAGGAAACGCTCCCGCAACGCCACCAGCGGCAGGCGCAGCGCTTCCATCGCGTTGGAGAGCGTGGTGGCGGCAGGCAGCACATCCGGGTTCACCGGATGCAGATCAGCCTCAAACCCCATCGCCCCGGCCAGATCATTCTCCTTGGCGCGGGCGCGAACCTGCACTCGCAACACACGCAGAAACGCCTCCGCCGGATTCTTGTCCGGCTCCAACTCCGGGTCCAGCCGCATCGAGAACATCGGCGCGGGCAGCGCCTTGGCGGCGCGCATCGCGGCGTCCACCTGTTTCAACACAGCCTCATCGGTAGCGGAAATATCCTCCAACCGCTTGGCCAGCCCCCGCGCGCGGGAGCGCGTGCCCTCCGCCCCCAGCAGCCAGCGCCGCAACTCCGCCATCACCGCGCCGGACAGCTCTATGGAAAAAGCACTGTCCGCCGCATCAAAAATATGATGCCCCTCATCAAACACATAGCGCGTCGGCACGTAATCATCGTCCAGCCCGCCCCATACCGCCTGCGCCATCACCAGCGCATGGTTGGCGATCACGAGGTCCGCCTGCCGCGCGTTCCGCACCACGCGCTCGATGACGCAGGTGGAGAAATGCGGGCAAGCCGCATGGATGCACTCCCCCCGCCGGTCGGCTATGGCGCTGAGCAGATTGTGCCCGAACAGTTCCGCGAACCAGCCCGGCAGATCGCCGCCGAACAGATCACCATCGGCGCTCGCCATCGCCCAGCGCGCGACCAGCCCCAGCGGCACGGCATAGCGCTCCACGCCGGAGGCATCCTCGAAATTCAGCAGGCAAAGATAATTCTCCCGCCCCTTGCGCAGCACCACCTTGGTGCCGCCCGGCAGGCGCGCGGCCTCTTGCTCGATCTGCCGCTGCAAATGCCGCGTATAGGTGGAAATCCATACCGCGCCCTTGTTCTGCTCCGCCCACAGGCTGGCGGGGGCCAGATACCCCATCGTCTTGCCCGTGCCGGTTCCGGCCTCAGCCAACACCACATGCGGGCTGCCTTCCGCCAAACGCGGTTGAAACGCCGCCGACACCGCCGAGGCATAATCCGCCTGCGCCGGGCGCTGCTCCGCCCCAGCACCTAGCAGCGTGGCCAGCCGCGCCCGCGCCTGCGCCGGCACCACGGGGAAAGAGGACGGCGGCGGACGCGGCGCCACCTCCTCCCATTTCGGCAGGCGCTTCCACAGCCGCATGGCCATGCCATCCGGCCTTGCGGCGGGCTGCCCCAAAGCCGCCAGCACATAAGGCGCCCAGAGCCACCCAGCCGCCCCCATGCGCGCGGCCAGACCAACGGCATCGCGGTTCATCGGTGTATCCTTGCCCGCCGCCAGCCGCACCAGCAGCATCTCCGCCATCTCGGGCAGTGCCTGCGCCGCGGTCTCCAGACTGGCGGGCACGGCAACATCCAGCGCCCGCGCCAACCCCGCCGGGGTGGGAGCAAAACTCTGCGCCGGGCACACAAAGGCGAACAGTTCCAGCAGATCCAGCACCTGCACCGCCGGGCTGCCCAGCCGCCGCAGCGAGGCCGGACCGTGCACGATCAGCGGCACCGCCTCGCCCACCTGCTTGGCGATGGTACCGTGCCGCAGCGCGGTGATGGCGCCGTCGGCGCTAAGCAGCACGGCACGGCCATGGCCGGCGACGATAGCGGACATGGGAGGAAGAAAGCTCATGTGGACTCGTTTATACCCTGCCGTTCACGGTTTGTCTCTGGCTCCAGCCATCTCCCTGTTGCAGAGGTGAAACTCCGGCTCTAGACCATGCTCCACCATGAGCGAAAACACCCAATCCCAGCTGTCCTGGCCCTTCCGCGAAGCCGAGCGTGTTGCCCAACGCCTGAAACAGAAAGGCAAAACCACCGCCCTGTTCGAGACCGGGTACGGCCCCTCCGGCCTGCCACATATTGGCACGTTCGGCGAGGTCGCGCGCACCAGTTGGGTGCGCAAGGCGTTCACGGACCTCACCGGCCTGCCCTCCCGCCTGCTCGCCTTCTCGGACGACATGGATGGCCTGCGCAAAGTGCCGGACAACGTGCCTAACAAGGAGATGCTGCGCGAGTTCCTCGGCAAGCCCCTGACCAAAATCCCCGACCCGTTCGGCAAGTATGAGAGCTTCGGCGAGCACAACAACAACATGCTGCAGGATTTCCTGCGCGCCTTCGATTTTGAATTCGAATTCGCCTCCGCCAGCGATTATTATGAATCCGGCCGTTTCGACAACGCCCTGCTGCACGTGCTGGCGCATCACGACGAGATCGTGAACATCATCCTGCCCACGCTCGGGCCTGAGCGCCGCGCCACTTATTCGCCCATCCTGCCCATCCACCCGCGCACCGGCATCGTCATGCAAGTGCCTATCGACAAGGTGGACGTCGCCCACGGTACGATCTTCTGGACCGACCCGGAGACCGGCACCAAGTTCGAAACCGCCGTGACCGGCGGCGCCGCCAAGCTGCAATGGAAGGCCGACTGGGCCATGCGCTGGTACGCGCTGGACGTCGATTACGAGATGTCCGGCAAGGACCTCATCGACTCGGTGAAGCTCTCCTCCGCCATCGTGCGCGCCCTGGGCTCCGAGCCGCCCGCCTGCCTCACCTACGAGCTGTTCCTGGACGAGAAGGGGCAGAAAATCTCCAAGTCCAAGGGCAACGGCCTGTCCATCGACCAGTGGCTGACCTACGCGCCCAAGGAGAGCCTGGCGCAGTTCATGTACCACGCCCCGCAGCGCGCCAAGCGGCTGTTCTTCGATGTCATCCCCCGCGCGACCGACGACTACATCGCCGCCGTCGCCGCCCTGCCCACGGCGGAAGACCCGCACGCTAACCCGGCTTGGCACATCCATGGCGGCGTGCTGCCGGACCATGCCGGCTCGCCCATCGGCTTCGGCATGCTGCTCAATTTGGCCTCTGTCATCAACGCGGACAGCCCGGAGATGCTCTGGGGCTTCATCCGCGCCTACATCCCCGGCGCCAATGCTGAGACGCACCCGTTCCTGGCCAAGCTGGTCCACCACGCCATCGCCTATAACCGCGATTTCGTGGCGCCGAAGAAGCAGTTCCGCGCCCCCACGGATGTCGAGCGCGGCGCGCTGCTGGACCTCGCCGAGAGCCTGAAATCCAACGAGCAGGCACAGTACCCCGGCGAGACGGAGGCCGAGAAGCTGCAAAACC
>JAQUAC010000146.1 GCA_028687415.1 Acidocella sp.
GGCATAGAAGCGCAGACCGGCGGTCTCACGGGTCAGCCGGTGACCAAGCTGCGGCAGCAGCTCCGCCGTGGCGCGGAAGGCACGGATATGCGCCGCCGCCGGAGCGGGTACGCCCAGGCTGCCGGGGCGCACTGTCCAGATTTCGATTTCACCAAGCGAATCCTCGATCCCTTCCGGCGGTTCCGCCTGGTTGGTAACGATGAGATGCACCCGCCCGGAAAGATCCAGCTTAAACGGTGCATAAACGGGGCGGCTCTTTATCATCGCCTTAGCCCACCACAGTCCGCTTTTTCTTCTGCGGGTCATCGAAGGGCAGGCTGTGCGCAATGCCTGGTTTTCCCGCCACGGTGAGCTTCGTGCCATGCACGGCATAGGGCACGTCCACGCGCGCGATGGCCATGGATTTGCCGGTCAGCGTCGAAACCATCGGGCAGGTGATGACACCCACCTCCTTGCCGTCCGCCACAAGCTTGTCGCCAGGGGCAGCGGCTTCAGAACCTTCCAGCAGAACGCCGAAGATCTTGAAACGCTCCTTGCCCTTCAGACGGTAATGCTCCTCCGCCCCCCGGAAGCCGGTCTTGCCTGGGCTCACGGTGAAATCCAGCCCAAGCTCCCACAGCGTATCGCCGGGGGCCTCAGTCTCGAACGGATACATTTCAGAATTATCGTAAGGGTAGAAAAGCAGATAGCTCTCGGTGCGCAGCAGATCGAGCGCCGTAAAGGCGCAAGGGATGATGCCCATCTCCTTGCCTTCTTCCAGGATCGTATCCCAGATCACTTCCGCATCATCGGCCTTGCAGAAAATCTCATAGCCGCGCTCGCCGGTGTAGCCGGTGCGCGAGATCATCACCGGCTTACCGAAGAGCGTGGTGCCCATATGGCCGAAATATTTAAGGTCGCGAATACCCGGCACATGCTTCGCCAAATAATCAACCGCAAGCGGGCCTTGCAGTGAGAGATCAAGCAGATCGTCATCGAACAGCATACTCACATTGCGCCCCGGCACCAGGCTGGCGATCGACTGATGCGCCGCACCAGAGCCATGTACCACGAACCAGGAATTCGGGCCGGTGCGGTAGAGAATACCATCGTCGATGAACTTGCCGCCTTCATTCAGGAAACACGCATAGGCGGATTTACCGGGCGTAATTTTGGCGACATCGCGGGTGGTGAGCTGGTCGAGAATACCTGAGGCGTGCGGCCCGTGAAGATGAATCTTCTTCAGGCCGGACACATCCATCAGCCCCGCCTTGGTGCGGATGGCGACGTGGTCGCCCTGCACATCCGTGGCATAGCTCCATGCCGTTGGCATGCCGTTCCAGTCTTCCAGCTTGGAGCCAAGAGCGCGGTGGCGAGAGGCGAGAACGGCGTGGCGCCAGGAACGAGTCATGCAGGGCCTTCTAACAGTTAGGGGGTTGGGGGAGTCTCTATTCGTTTTGCTGCCGTAAGAGTATTGCGCAGCAGGCAGGCAATGGTCATCGGCCCGACACCGCCCGGAACTGGCGTAATCTTGCCGGCGATTTTCTCAGCCGTTTCAAATTCAACGTCGCCGACGAGCTTGGTCTTGCCCTCGGCCGCCGGCACGCGGTTGATACCAACATCGATAACAATGGCTCCAGGCTTCACCCAATCGCCCTTGATCATCTCAGGCCGCCCAACGGCAGCGACCAGAATATCGGCCGTGCGGCACAAAGCAGGCAGGTCGCGGGTTTTTGAATGTGCCATTGTCACCGTGCAGTTCTGCTGGAGCAGCAATTGCGCGATCGGCTTGCCAACCAGATTAGAGCGACCAACAACAACGGCGTTCAGGCCAGTCATGTCAGGGCAGAAATCCTGCAACAGCAGCAGGCAACCCAGCGGCGTGCAGGGTACCAGCCCATCCTGCCCGGCGGCGAGCAGCCCGGCATTGGTCACGGTCAGACCGTCCACATCCTTGGCCGGAGAAATCGCGGCGATCACCTCATCAGCATTTAAATGTTTCGGCAACGGCAATTGCACGAGAATGCCATGCACGGCCGGGTCGGCATTGAGCTTGCGCACCAACGCGAGCAGCTCTTCCTGCGTCGTTTCCGCTGGCAGCTTGTGCTCAAAGGAATTCATACCCACTTCCACCGTCTGCTTCGCCTTATTAGCGACGTAGACCTTGGACGCGGGATCACTGCCAACCAGCACAACCGCAAGGCCAGGCTTGAAGGAAAGAGAAGCAACCTCAGCCGCTATCTTAGCGCGGAGAGATGTGGCAAACGCTTTGCCGTCGATGATTTCAGCCAAATTTTTGCGCTCCACAAAAATTCTTCTCAGTTAAGGAAGATAATTAGAAAGAACTGACCCTGTCAATGTAAACAAGCCAAAAAACCGCAGACAGGTGACGGTTTTTTTAACCCTGGAAAGTTTTGGCCAACGCCGCCAGTGCGGTTCGCAGCGCCTCAAGCGCCTGCGCGGCCTCATCCGCACCGGTTTGCGCACGAATAATCGCGCCATCCACCGCCAACCCTGCCGCCATGGCTATTTTTCCGCGCTGCGCCTCCGGCAGCAATGTCGCAATCTCCGCCACCATCTCGCGCTTATGCGCGGCGGTGAGCTCAAGCGCGCCCGGCAGCGTGGCCCCAAGCTCCGCCGCGGCATTGATGAAGGCACAGCCGCGGAATTCTGGATTCCAGAACCAATCCTCCAATGCCCGCAGCAGCGGCGCGAAGGGCTGGTGCTGGCGGCCAGAAAGCGTCTGCTCCGCGCGGTAGCGGGCCAACGCATCGGTGAACCAGCGCATCCAATGCTCGTGCCGTGCGGCAAGGTAGGCGAGCACCAAATCGTCCTTGGTGGGGAAGTGGCGATAGAAGGTGACTTTCGTCACCCCGGCTTCGGCGATAATTCTGTCGACGCCGGTGGCGCGCACGCCATGCTGGTAGAACAGCTCATGCGCGGCGGCGATCATGCGGGTTCGGGCGGGAGATACTGACATGGCTCTATGTAGACAGATCTGTCTACATTTGGTAGTAGACAGATCTGTCTACATAGAGGACACACCAATGCCCGTCCGCCCGCCCCTGCCGCCCTTCACTCCTGAGACTGCGGCGCAAAAAGCCCGCCTGGCGGAAAATGCCTGGAACTCCCGCGACCCAGCACAAGTGGCGCTGGCCTATACCGAGGACACGATCTGGCGGAACCGCACGGAATTTCTGTCTGGCCGCGCAACAGTGATGGCGTTTCTGCAACGCAAATGGGCGCGTGAGAAAGAATACAGGCTTATCAAGGAGCTTTGGGGTTTTCATGAGAACCGCATTGCCGTGCGCTTTACCTATGAATTTCATGACGAATCCGGGCAATGGTTCCGCGCCTACGGCAATGAGTTGTGGGAGTTCGACGAATTCGGCCTTATGCTACAGCGCATTGCCAGCATCAATGATCTGCCGATCAGCGCTGGAGACAGGCTGTTCCACTGGCCACAAGGAGCACGGCCCCTGGAACACCCAGGGTTGAGTGAACTCGGGCTCTAGCAAAATTTTCAGGCCCGAACGCGGGTTTTGTCCGGGTCGTAATGCGGGAAGCGGACGACGCGCGCCTTCAGTCTCCGCTGCTGGCCATCAAGCTTGCCAATCTCGACCTCAGTGCCAATAGCGGCATGGTGTGCATCGATCCGTGCCAGGGCGATGGATTCGTGCAGCACGGGCGAGCGCATGGCGCTGGTGACAACGCCAATCTGGGCCCGTCCAACATGCACACAATCACCTTGATGCACGGGCTCACCTGCATCAATGACCAGTCCAACAAGTTTACGCAACGGGTTGGCTGCGCGGCGGCGCAGCGCGTCTCGGCCGATGAAATTTTCCTCGCGGTCGGACACAGCAAAACCGATGCCCGCCTCGTAAGGGTCCGTCTCGTCGGAGAATTCATACCCCGCCAGAATCAGACCGGCTTCGATACGGAGCATGTCCAGCGCGGCCAGCCCCATCGGCTGCGCCCCTGCAGCGGTCAGCGCCGTCCAAAGTTCCACGGCGTTGCTGGGATGCACCCAGATTTCATAACCCAGCTCGCCGGTATAGCCGGTGCGGGAAATGACGAGCGGAATACCCTCCGGCCCACCCAGGCGCCCAATAGTGAAGCGGAACCATTTCAGCTCCACGATGCTCGGCTGCGCGGGCGGCGTGAAGATCAGAGGCGCTAAAATTTCACGTGCGCGCGGGCCTTGCAGCGAGACGTTATGCAGTTGATCCGTGGAACTGCGTACAAAAGCGCGCAAGCCGTGTTTTTCCGCCAATTCACGCAGCCACACGCCGGAATAATCAGAGCCGCAGATGAAACGGAAATTATTTGGCCCCAGGCGCATCACCGTACCGTCGTCAATCATGCCGCCATGCTCATAGCACAGCGCGGTATACACAACCTGACCAACGGCGAGCTTGCGGGTATTGCGAGTGAGCGCCAGTGCCAGCAAGTTCTCTGCATCCGGGCCTGTGATTTCAAATTTCCGTAGCATGGACATATCAATGAGCGCGGCGTTTTCGCGGCAGGCCACGTATTCATCGACAGCACCACTGGCGGTGAAGGATTCCGGCAACCAAAAGCCATTGCTTTCAATAAAATGCCGCGTCAGCGTGGAGGTGACGGGATGAAATCCGCTCTCGCGGGTGAGCCTAGGCTCGGCATCGGCTGTCATGCGCTGGGCAATCCCTTTCGAGAAGTTTTCAGACTTATCATAAATCCGTACGAGAATATCGGTAGGGTTGTAACCGTTCGTGGTGAACACATCATCGGCGCAGGATGAGTTGGCACAGATCAGATCACGCATTGCGCGTAGCAGAACGTAATCACCGGGACGTGACCAGGATTCATCCGCCACGATGCTCCCGCAAGCGGCGACCTGTGTGTTAAAGAAGAAGTTAATGGCGGGCCAGCCGGAGCGCGCTGAGATGCCATGCGGCGCCAGCACAATATTGAAATTGTCAGAGCAATTTGCATGGCCGGGGTAACCGGCATCGGCATAACCTTTCGCGCTGCATGCAAGGCCAAATGTATCATGCCGGCCACAGGTATCGCGGATAACCTCTACGAAGGGCAGCATGCGGTCATCGAAATATTTCGCGTGCAGGCCAGGACCTGGATAAATACGTCCACCCAATGTGTGGGTTGCCGTCATATCCAGCCCGTGCTGCGGCTTTAGCGAATCGAAAGCGAGGAAATCAGAACATTGCTGGCCGTCAAGGTCGATGATCTGGATATAATCGCCTTCCTCCACAACGTATGATTCAGCCGTAGCCGCACTGACGAGGATTTCGGCTTTTACCCGTGCCAGCGGTTGTGGATAGACTTTGGTTTTACGTACGATGGAAAGCCGTAAATCGGTCGGTGGGTTTTGCCCCTCGGGAGCCATCGGCATGCCCGGCGCTGCAATCGTGAGCTCACACTCAGCCTGGGCCATAAATGAATAGGTGCTGCCAGGCAAAGCATCTTCCGCTATGACGCGTGTTTGAACTCCGTCATTCAGAATAATATCACAAGGCTGCCCGCCCTGCTCATCAATAATCGTTATAAAATCGCCGTTGCATAGGTGCAGAGATAGCGATGCGCCACCACGCAGATAAACTGTCTCAGGATGATTTCCGCTCTGCATTAGCATCATAAAATTCGCCCGGACTTTCTCGCTAGGTGGAACTCATAATCAGAGCTTTCCGATGTACCCGGAATGAATCTTCCGGGTACATCAATATCTTCAGCAATCGAGTGTTGCCTGTCTTTCCCAATCCGTGAGGTGAGCGGCGTATTCATTCCACTCGGCGTGCTTGAGCTTGGCGTAGGATTTAACGAAGCCCTCGCCGAGATAGGCCTTGAGCGTATCGGAGGTCTCGAAGGCACGCAGGGCATCAAGCAGGTTCAGCGGCAGGCGCTTGGCATCCGTCACCTTGTGGCCGTCAGTGTACATGTTGATGTCCAGGCGCGGGCCGGGATTGGTCTTCTTGGCGATGCCATCAAGCCCGGCGGCAAGGATGCCGGCCTGCAGCAGATACGGGTTGGCGGCGC
>JAQUAC010000147.1 GCA_028687415.1 Acidocella sp.
TTCAAGCCGCTGCGGCTGATGAATGGTCTGTATCTGCAATTGCACGCCTATATGCTGCGCGTCGCCATCCCCTACGGCGTGCTTAGCGCCACGCAGCTGCGCCAGCTCGCCTACGTGGCCCGGTATTACGACCGTGGCTACGGCCATTTCACCACGCGCCAGAACATCCAGTTCAACTGGTTGCGGCTGGAGGATACGCCCGAAGTGCTGGCGGCGCTGGCCGAGGCCGATCTGCACGGTATTCAAACCAGCGGTAACTGCATCCGCAACGTCACAACCGACGAATACGCCGGTGCAGCGGCAGATGAGCTGGTCGATCCGCGCCTCTACGCCGAGATCATGCGCCAATGGTCCACCGATCATCCGGAATTCACCTACCTGCCGCGCAAGTTCAAGATCGCCATCGTCGGCGCGCCGCAAGACCGCGCGGCGGCGCGGCTGCACGATATCGGCATCGAGGCGCACAAGAACGCGGCCGGTGAGCCGGTATTCCGCGTTTTCGCCGGTGGCGGGCTGGGGCGCACGCCTTACGTCGCCATCAAGCTGCGCGATGAAGTGCCGGTGGCCGAGCTGCTGCGCTATAACGAGGCGATCCTGCGCGTCTACAACGCGCTAGGCCGGCGCGACAACATGTACAAAGCGCGGATAAAAATCCTCATCCGCGAGATGAAGCCGGAAGCCTTCATCCAGATGGTCGAGGACGAATACGCCGCCCTGCCACCGGATTACTGCCTGCTGACGCCAGAGATCGTGCAGGCCGTGGCCGCGCGCTTCGTGGCCCCGGATTTCCCGCGTCAGGACACGGGCGTGCTGGCCAAGGCACTGGCCGAGACCCCCGCCTTGCGCGCCTGGGCCAAGCAGAACACCCACCCGCACCGCGCTCCCGGCTACATCTCGGTGGCGATCTCGCTGAAGCCCGTCGGCGGCATCCCCGGCGATGCCAGTGCCGACGAGATGGACGCGGTCGCTGCCCTCGCGGACAAATACTCCAAGGGCGAAATCCGTGTCAGCCACGTGCAGAACCTGGTTCTGCCGCATGTCGCCAAGGATGATCTGCCGGCGCTGTTCGCCGGGCTGGTCGAGGCCGGGTTGGCCTCCGCCAATGTCGGCCTGGTCACGGACATCATCGCCTGCCCAGGCATGGATTACTGCGCCCTCGCCACCGCCCGTTCCATTCCTGTGTCGCAGCGCATCGCCGAGCGTCTGGCCCCGCGGCAGGAGGAGATCGGCACGCTGTACGTGAATATCTCAGGTTGCATCAATGCCTGCGGGCATCACCATGTTGGCCATATCGGGTTGCTCGGCGTCGATAAGAACGGCGAGGAGGTCTACCAGATCACCCTAGGCGGTGCCGCGGACGAGAAAGCCTCCATCGGCGGCATTATTGGCCCGGCCGTGCCCACGGCGGATGTGCCTGATGCCATTGAGGCGATCGTTAACGCCTATCTCGCTGTGCGCCAGGATGGAGAACGCTTCATCGACACCTATCGCCGTCTCGGCAACAAGCCGTTCAAGGAGGCCGTCTATGCCGCTCATTAATGCCAAGGGCGAGGTTATTGAGGAGTCCGGCGCGCTTGCCGAACGGCTGGGTCCGGATGCGAAGCTGGAGGACATCGCCCCCCGCCTCAACGATGCGGCGCTGATTGAGATCGAGTTCCCGAAATTCCGTGATGGGCGCGGCTTTACCCTAGCCCGCACTCTGCGCGAGCATTTCGGCTACAAGGGCGATATCCGCGCCGTCGGGCATTTCATCCCTGACCAGTTCGTGGCCCTGGCTGCCTGTGGCTTCACCTCCTTCGTGACGCCGGAGGAACACAGTCCGGCGCAGTTCGCTGCCGCCCTCAGCGCCACGCCAGAGGCCAAACAGCCGGGGCAATTGCTCCGCCGCATGGTGAGCCGCGCGCGGGAGGCATAAGCCTCCCCCCTGACCTGAATCCGCCTACGACGTTCAATTTATGTCTTTTTGTACACCATCGCCAGCTCTGCTGACGGTGGTATTTTTTTGGCCTGCTTGTGATTGTGCAGGAAATCTGTGGGTTTTAGATAATTATTTGTCTTAAAAATATTGAATTGATTTGCAAACATGATAATTTATTATTATGCAGCAAAAAAGAGTGTTTTTCCGACTATAGCGATTTTGCGGTTTTGTTACAAAACTTCCATTTTTCTTTGCGGGACGCATGTTTGTGCTGCGAGCAAAAAAATCGGGAGTTTGCCGCAAGGCTCTAGGGGCAGCTTGGTTTGTTAATTTTGGGTTTGGGGGATTTATGGCTGTAACAACTTGGATTGGCGGTAGCTCCGGCTATTTTAACGTGGCGAGCAACTGGTCCGGCGGCACTGTGCCGTCTTATCAGGATGTTTACATCCCCGCAGGCAGCACCGTGATTCTTGGCAACAATGTCGCGCTGTCGGGTAATCTCTATATTACCGGTTCCGGCACGGTCACGCTCAGCGGCGCCTATACCGTTGCGGTCAGCAACGGCGTGTACATGAACGCGGGTGAAACCCTGGGTTTGTCTGGCACGACTCTTACCTCCTCCAGCCTTAACCTGTCGGGTACGGGCACGTTCACCGTCAGCGGCGGTACCTTCCGTGATAGTAATGGTATCACCGTTGCCACGGGGCAGAATCTGGTGCTGGCCAATACCACCTATTCCACCTCATCCGGTGCCACTGGGGGTGGTACGGTCACGCTCAACGGTTCGACGGCGACCTTCACGGGCGCCGCGCCGACGGTCGCTTTTTCTTTCGCTACCGTGGCCTCTGGCGGCACCAACAATGTTTTGAACGTGCCGTCCTATACGACCAGTCTTGTCGTCACGAATATGTCCTATGGCGATGAAATTTCCGTTGGCGGTGCGGCTCTGAAACTGGTTTCGACCGGCAGGACCTCCGGCGGGCTGACGGTTTATGACTTGGAGAACACCAGCGGTTCCGTCTACGGCACTGTCACGCTGGCTTCAGGCACGCCGGGGGCAACCGCAGAGCCCTCGGGCTATACAATCCCGCTCATAAACGTGAGCGGTACTGAGTATATCTACCCTTGCTTCTATGCAGGCACTCTGCTGGCCACGGCGGATGGCGAGATCGCGGTTGAGGCCATCACCCCCGGTATGGAGATGAAGACCGCCACGGGCGAGGTTCTGCCGGTGCGTTGGGTTGGGCGCAGCGAGGTTTCCACTCGTTTTGCCGATCCTCTGAAGGCGCTGCCCATCCGCATCAAGGCTGGCGCGCTGGCTGAGGGCCTGCCGGTGCGTGACCTGCTGGTCTCGCCGGATCACGCCATGTTCCTCGACGGTGTGCTGGTGCAAGCCGGCGCGCTGGTGAACGGCACGAGCATCCTCCGTGAGGAGAACGTGCCCGAGTGCTTCACCTACTATCATGTTGAGTTGGCGACGCACGAGCTGCTGCTGGCCGAGGGCGCGGCAACGGAAAGCTTCGTAGATAACATGGACCGCATGAACTTCCATAACTGGGACAGTCGCGTGGCCTTGCATGCCTCGATTGTGGAAATGGAATATCCGCGCGCCAAATCCCACCGTCAGGTGCCAGAGGCGTTGCGCCAAGTGCTGGCCGCCCGCGCTGCCCTGTTCGCGGTGGCTGCCGCGGCCTGAGCATCGTAAACGTATTGCGTCTAAGAGCGGGGCGGGCCTTATGGTCCGCCCCGCTTGCGTTTGGGTGGGGCTTCTCCATTTTGCGGGATGCGGGGTAGAATAACCGTACCGTTGGAGAATCGGGGGCTTGCGTGGGGCCCAAAATGACGCAATAACTCTATAAAAATTGTGGAGAATAGAAATGCCCGTTAACAGCGTACTTGAGACCATTGGCAATACCCCGCATATCCGCCTGGCCCGGCTGTTTCCGGATGCCGCCGTGTATGTGAAATCCGAACGCACCAATCCCGGCGGTTCGATCAAGGACCGCATCGCCCTGGCCATGGTGGAGGATGCCGAGGCCAAAGGCCTGCTTAAGCCCGGCGGACTGATCATTGAGCCCACCTCCGGCAATACTGGTGTCGGCCTGGCGCTGGTGGCGGCGGTGAAGGGCTATAAGCTCATCCTCGTGATGCCGGAGAGCATGTCTGTTGAGCGCCGCCGCCTGATGCAGGCCTACGGCGCCAGCTTCGACCTCACCCCGCGCGAGAAAGGCATGAAGGGCGCCATCACCCGTGCCGCCGAGCTGGCCGAGCAGAACCCCGGCGCCTGGATTCCGCAGCAATTCGAGAACCCGGCGAATATCGCCATCCACGCCCGCACCACGGCGCTGGAGATCCTGGCAGACTTCCCCGAAGGGCTGGATGTCATCATCACCGGCGTCGGCACTGGAGGACACATTACCGGCGTGGCCGAGACGCTGAAGAAGCATTGGCCGAACCTCAAAGTCTTCGCGGTCGAGCCTGCCGCCTCCCCGGTTATCTCCGGCGGCGCGCCGGCCCCGCACCCCATCCAGGGCATCGGTGCCGGGTTCATCCCCGCCAATTTGCACCTCGCCGCCATTGACGGCGTGATCCAGGTGGAGGGCGAGGAAGCCAAGGACTACGCCCGTCGCTCTGCTGCACGGGAAGGCCTGCTGGTCGGCATCTCCTCCGGCGCCACGCTGGCGGCCATCGCCAAAAAGTTGCCCGAGCTGCCCGCCGGCGCGAAAATCCTCGGTTTCAACTACGATACCGGCGAGCGCTACCTCTCGGTCCCGGATTTTCTCCCGGCTTGACCTGAATCAATGTCACCCGCCCGGCATCGCTTCATGGCTTGCCCATGAACGATGCCGACCTCATCGCCCGTTATGACGGGCGCGTGCCGCGCTATACCAGCTACCCCACCGCGCCGCATTTCCACGCAGGCATTGGGGCGGATGTCTACGCCCAGTGGCTGGCCGAGCTGCCACGGGACGCGGAGATTTCCCTCTACATCCACGTGCCATTCTGCGACCGGCTGTGCCTCTACTGCGGCTGCAACACCAGCGTGGTGCGGCAGGAGCGGCCAAAACGCGCCTATGCCGTGCAGCTCATCCGTGAGCTGGACATGGTGGCAGACAAGCTTGGCCGCCGCGCCGTGGTGGCGCAGGTGCATTGGGGCGGCGGCACGCCCACGGCGCTGCCGGGTGACTGCCTCACCGGCATCATGGACCACATCCGCGCCCGCTTCACCCTGCGCGCGGATGCCGAGATTGCCATCGAGATCGACCCCACCTCGCTGACGCCGGAATCACTGGACGCGCTACGCCTGATGGGCGTGACCCGCGCCAGCCTGGGTGTGCAGGATTTCGACCCGAAAGTGCAGGAGGCCATCGGCCGCCAGCAAAGCTTCGCCGAGACCAAGAGCGCCGCCCTGGCGTTGCGCGGGCTGGGCATTGAGTCTCTCAACCTGGATCTGATCTACGGCCTGCCGCACCAGAGTGCTGAGTCCATCATCCATACCGCGCGCCAGGCGCTGAGTTTGCGGGCGGACCGCGTGGCCGTGTTCGGCTATGCGCATGTGCCTTGGATGAAGAAGCACCAATCGTTGATCCCGGATGCGAGCCTGCCGGGCGCGGAAGCCCGCTTCGCCCAGGCCAACGCCATGCGCCGGGTGCTGGAGGATGAGGGGGGCTACATCCCCGTCGGGCTGGACCATTTTGCCCTGCCCGGAGACGCCATGGCTGTCGCCGCCCAGGCCCGCCAGTTGCAGCGCAACTTCCAGGGTTACACCACGGACGCCGCCCCGGTGCTGCTGGGCATCGGCGCCAGCGCCATAGGCGCGCTGCCGCAGGGCTATGTACAGAACGCCTCCGCCGTGACTGCTTATGCTGCCTCCATCGAGCAGGGCAGCCTCGCCGTGGCGCGCGGCGTGGCGCTGACAGAGGATGACCGCCTGCGCCGCGGCGTCATCGAAAGCATCATGTGCGACCTCACCGCCGAGCTGACCGGCGCCTTGCTGCTGCAGGCCGAGGTGCTGCGCGGTTTCGCTGCCGACGGGCTCGTGGAATGGGACGGACTGCGTGTGACCGTG
>JAQUAC010000148.1 GCA_028687415.1 Acidocella sp.
TTCACCACGGTCGATGGGGTGGCGCTGCCGCTTTCTTCCCGCGCTGGCGGAGCGTTGGCGGAGCTGAATTTCTGTCTGGTTAAGCCGGTGCGGATTGACGCAGTTGTGGATGGCATGATCGACGGGCTGATCCAGGGCTGGGCGCTGCGCGTGGATGAGCGGGCCGGGACCAAGCTGGGCGGGGTAAGGATACTGGTGACAATGGAGGGGCAGCCGGTGGCAGAACTGCTGGCCGACCAATACCGTGCTGATGTGGCTGCGGCTGTGGGTTGTGAGGCGGCGTGCGGGTTCACTTTCTCGCCACCGCCCGAGTTGCGGCGGCGCCAGCGCACGAGCTTCCGGTTTTTCGCGATGCCGGGGCGGCAGGAGTTGCAGGGCAGCCCGCTGGAGATTGTCTACCCCGAGGAGACGGCCCGCGAGCGGATAGAAGGGCTGATAAAGCGGGCGGATGAGCTGTTTACTTTCGCGTATCATCTACGCCGGGATTTGAAGGCGGCGCTGCCGAAGGATCGCTATCTGTTAAGTGATTATGGGCGGTGGGCGGCGGCATCGTTGCCATTGGCGCCAGCCCGGGCGGTAGCGCGTTACGGGGCGCTGCCAGAGGAAAGGCCATTGGTTTCGATTATCTGCCCGGTATACCGGCCGGAGATTGGAGATTTTCTAGCCGCGGTGGATTCCGTGCGGCGGCAGAGTTACCCGAATTGGGAGCTGCTGCTGGTGGATGACGCCAGCGGCGATAAGGGTTTGAGCGATGCGATGCGGCAGCTGGCTGCAGCAGATGCGCGGATAAAGCTGCTGACCCTGAAGAAGAATGGCGGTATCGCCAAGGCCAGTAATGCGGCGCTGGCGAAGGCTACGGGCCGGTTTGTCGCGTTTTTCGACCATGATGATATGCTGGAGCCTTGCGCGTTGGAGGTTATGCTGCGGGCGCAGCATGCGACGGGGGCAAAGCTGCTTTACTCCGACGAGGACAAGATTGAGCGCTCCGGCACGTTGTGCGATCCGCATTTTAAGCCGGATTTCAATTACCGGTTTCTGCTGGACGTGAATTATATTTGCCATTTTGTGATGCTGGATGCGGCGGTCATGCGTCAGGCAGGCGGGTTGGATGCGAAGCTGGACGGGGCGCAGGACCATGATCTGCTGCTGCGCCTGTGCGAAATGCTGGTGCCGGAGGAGATTCACCATGTGCCGGAAGTGCTGTACCACTGGCGCAAATCGGGCAGTTCCACGGCGGCGGCGGGCTCTGGTGCCAAGCCAAAGGCGGTGCAGGCCGGGGTGACGGCCGTGGCGGCGCATTTGCGGCGGCGCGGTCTTGCCGCTGAGGTGGCAAGTCGGGGCGGGCTGACCTGTTATCAGGTCCGGTGGCAGGTTGCGACGGCGGTGAAAAAGGCGGCCGGGGTTTCGATTCTCATTCCGTTTAGAGATCATATCGAGATGACCCTGGAATGCGTGACTGCTATACGGAAATACACGAAGGATGTGCCGTATGAGATCATCCTGCTGGATAATTGGTCCATGAGCCCTGAGGCCGAGGCGTTTACCGCCGCGCAGGCCAATATCGAGGGCACTAAGGTGATCAGGATCGCGGAGCCATTCAATTATTCGCGAATTAACAATATCGGTGTGAAGGCTGCACGGTATCCATTCCTGTTGTTTTTGAATAACGATGTGTTTGTTGATGACACGCTATGGTTGCGTAGGATGTTGGATGAAGCGCAGGTGAATAATAGCGTTGGTGCCGTTGGTGCCAAGCTTTTATATCCTGGTGGTACGGTGCAACACGCGGGGGTTGTGCTTGGTGTGGGCGGGGTGGCGGATCATGCCTTCCGCGGCATAGCTGGGGACGCGCCAGGTTACATGATGCATGCAATGGCGGCGCAGGAGATTTCCGCGGTGACGGGGGCTTGTATGCTTGTTCGCAAAATGGCTTTTGAGGCTTTATGTGGATTTGACGAACAGGAACTAACGATAGCGTTTAATGATGTTGATTTGTGTGTGAAACTAATGCGGGCCGGGTGGAAGGTTATCTATATGCCCGATGCTGTGGCTGAACATAGAGAAAGCATCAGTCGGGGGGACGATCTGGACGATACGAAGATCGCGCGATTTATGTTCGAAAACGAAGTGATGCGGCAAAGGTATCCGGATATTTTGCCGGCAGACCCATACTATAACGGGCATTTTTCGCGCGAGGGCGGCGTTTATCGGGAATTGCGCGTGTTGGTGCCCGGTGAAGCATAGTTAATTGAAACAACTTTAACTAGCCGTTATAAATTCGATCTTTTTGGTTCAGAATGAATAGAAACAAATTCATTCTGAACCAAAAGTTTATCTAACTGCGTGCCAGACGGCGCGCGGTTAGCAGAAGCATACGCCGGTCTTCCGCCGAACAGGCGCGATAAAGACGCATGAGGGCAAGTTCATCACCCATAAGTGATCCGGTTTCTCCGGAAACTAGATAACCAAGAGATGTGTTTAGAACTTTGGCGATGCGCTCCATATTGTCACGGACTTGGCCAGCGCGGTCAGTTTCCCACTGTGCAATTGCAGAGCGGGAAACATTAAGTTTCGTGGCGAATTCATCCTGGGTCATGTTTGCTGCGAGGCGGAGTGCTCGGATGCGAGCGCCGACAGTCTCGGCGGGGGGCTGTTTCTTCGGGGGCATGCCACACTCTAACACGCGCTACACCAAACTCAATGTTAGTATTTATTGACATCTATGGTTAGTATGACTAACACATGCAGCAGACACCTTTTACGGAGGCGATCATGCCACGGGCAAGACAATGGACGGAGACGGCGGACAGGGTGATTGTTCAGATGCGAGGAGAGGGGCAGACCTGGGCGGCGATTGGCCGTGTGCTTGGGCTCTCCAGGAATACCGTGATTGAGCGGGGGCGCCGGCTGCGTGCGGAAGCACCTGCGAAGAAGCTTGCGCCGCCGAAGGATGAGGACAATTTGGATGACCCCAGCCGCGCGCCATTGCCGGCGGGGCATCCGTTGACCTGGGGGCTGCTGACAAGTGAGCCGTATCCGAACGGAGCTGATGTATGAGCCATGAAGCTAGCGTGTTATCGAAGAGGCAAGTTTTATCCTCAGGAATAAAGAGTGCCGAGGTGCGCGTGCAGCGTTACCAAGGGCTGAGTACGACGGAGATTGTGGAGCGCTTTGAGGCGGCTGGGGCGACGCTATTGGCCATGCCTGCGCGGGGATATTCGACGCATATGCGGACGATAAATTTTGACGTGGTGCATAGCGCGCTGGATGCTTATGGTTGGTCTGCGGCCGCGATCCGTCCACCGGCGCCGAGTTCTGCGGAGATTACAGCCATGGATGAAACATTTGGCTGGCTCGCGCTAATTCCTGAATCGCAATATGTTCTTCGACGGATTGTGGGGGCCCGGGCGTTAGTACACCCGTTGAGCGGGCGGCATTTGTTTCCGTGGCGTAGGATTGCCGTGATGTTGGGGGCGGATCATAAATCTATACAGCGTTGGCATGGGCATGCGGTTGAGTTGATTCTAAAGAAACTTATCGGATAAAATTTTTTATAACGCGATGTTAGTTTTGTTGTTGCCCATATACCCCGGTTTGATATATACCTTTCGTCATACTGGTTCTTATGGGTACAGAGACAGGATTGCTAAAAAATTCATGGGTTTGATGGTGGGGTTCTCAGGGTTTGCCCGCCATGTGATGGCTGCTGGCGGGCAGGTGCCCGCAGCGCATCATGAGCTGCTGATCGAGAAGCTTCAGGCGGTAGCGGATGGACGTTGCGACCGGCTGATGATCCAGATGCCGCCGGGGTCGGCGAAGTCGACATACGGCTCGATTTTGTTTCCGGCGTATTTTCTGGGACTGCACCGTAAGGGGCAGGTGATTGCAGTGGCACATACGGCATCTCTTGCCAGTTATTTTGGCCAACGTGCGCGCAGGGTGATCGACGAGCATGGTGGCTGGCTGGGGATGAAGATTGCGAAGGAGAGCAAGGCGTCGTCGCGCTTCGCCATCGAAGGGGCGGGGGAGTATTTCTCAGCCGGGGTTCGTGGGCCGATTACCGGGCGCAGGGCGGATCTGATCATTATTGATGATCCGATTAAATCCTGGGCGGAGGCGGAAAGCCAGATTTTTAGGGATACGCTGTATGACTGGTTCCGAGGTGAGCTAACGGCGCGGCTGAAGCCGGGCGGGCGGGTGGTGCTGATTATGACCCGCTGGCACGAGGATGACATTGCCGGGCGGCTGCTGATGGCGGAGGCCGGGTGGAAGTGTCTGAGGTTGCCGGCGATTGCTGAGGCGGGGGATGCGCTGGGCCGCCTGCCCGGCGAGGTGCTGTGGCCGGAATGGCAGAGCAGGCAAGAGATCGACCGGCGGCGCCTGGAGGTGGGTGAACGGGCTTTCGCGGCGATGTATCAGCAGGCGCCACGGCCACCGGACGCGGCCTTGTTTAAGGCTGAGAGGGTACGGGTGCTGGTTGAGGCACCGCCGGTGCGGCAGGAGTTGCGGGCATGGGATTTGGCGGCGAGCCTGCCCTCGGCGGGACGCTGCCCGGATTATACGGTGGGGCTGAAGCTTGGGGTGACGCCTGAAAATTTGCTGGTGGTGCTTGATGTCGTACGATTTCAGGGAACGCCGGGGCAGGTTGAGGCCAGGATACAGGAGACGGCGAGGCAGGATGGGGTAGGTGTGATTGTGGCTCTGCCGCAGGACCCTGGCCAAGCGGGGGCGGCGCAGATTGCGATGCTTACCCGCAGCTTGGCTGGGTATAGGGTTATGACGAGTCCGGAAAGGGATTCGAAGCTTAACCGCGCCACGCCGGCGGCGACGCAGGTGGATGCAGGAAATTTTGCGGTGGTTGCTGCACCCTGGAACGATGCATTTCTGGCCGAGCTAAAGACATTTCCATATGGGAACAAAGATGATCAGGTGGATGCGCTTTCGCGCGCTGTGAATACGTTGGCGACACTGACAAGCCAGCCGGCACGCCGGTTGAACATGTCGCTTCTGAGCCGCTGACAACAGACATATTGAGACAAAAATGTTTGAAACGATTTGCAGTACCATTCCGGTGGATACGAGCCTGCCGACGCGTGTCGGTAAACTGAATATTCTAAGCCGCGTGTTGGATGGCACGCTATATGATAATTTGCCGTATCAGTTCCATGAAGAGCGTAATGGGGCAGGGGAGTATGTGCCGCTGCGGTTACGCCGGCCTTCCGTCCGCTATGGGTTGTGCCGGGTGGTGGTGGAGGATTCCGTGGCGTTGCTGTTCAGTGCGGGGCATTTTCCGGCGCTGGATGCGGCGGATCAGGATCTCGTACGGTATTTGCAGGATGTAATTGCAGAATCTCGGCTGAATGAGGTGATGATTAATGCTGCAATCCGCGGATCTATCGGGTCCGTTGCAATCCTGTTCCGGGTGCTGCGGGGAAGAGTTTTCTTCTCGGTGCTGGAGAGTTTGTATCTGACGCCGGTGTGGAGCTCGGAAGAGCCCGATACGCTTGCGCAGGTGACGGAGAAATACAAGGTGAGCGGGGTGGATCTGGCCGCTCAGGGTTATGATGATATCGATGTTGGCACGGTTTATTGGTTCCAGCGCGTGTGGGATGCCGAAGCCGAGACTTGGTATCTGCCTTGGGCGATAAATGATCCGCTTGGCAGGCCAGTGAAGGATGAACTTCGCAGTGTGGTGCATGGGCTTGGCTTTGTACCAGTTGTGTGGATTAGGAATCTGCCTGGGGGTGATGGTATTGATGGTGCATGCACATTCCGCAGCGCAATCGATACGAATATCGAAATTGATTATCAGCTGAGTCAAGCGGGGCGAGGGCTGAAATATAGCTCTGATCCAACGCTGCTAGGCTCAGGACCCATTGATTTGATTGAGCTGATCTGATTCAAGCTCCGCGAGGAGATTGACGATGAGCGACCTGTATTGGCTGACGGAGGAGCAGATGGCTCGGCTTGAGCCGTATTTTCCGAAG
>JAQUAC010000149.1 GCA_028687415.1 Acidocella sp.
TATATTTTGTGGCTCGTTGTCACGAATGCCTGCTTTGCGCTGGCCGGCAGGTTGATGAGACTCCCTTGGACCGCAATCGGCCTTGGCCTCATTTCGCCACCAAATCTGTATAGCATCGCCATCGGCCAAACTGGTGCTTTTATCTCCACGCTTTTGCTTCTGGGCTTTGGTCTGGCGCGGACAAACCCCATCGCCGCCGGAATCGCGGCTAGCCTGCTGATTGTGAAACCGCAATTTTTTATATTGGTGCCAATCTGTTTTCTGGCCATGCGCAACTGGCTGGCGTTAGGCGCCCTCAGCATCGGCACCGCCATATTATGCATTTTACCCGCCATCATATTCAGCCCGTCCGTCTGGCAGCATTTTCTTTTCGACCAGACGGCAACAGCGCGGATCGTTCTGAACAAGCCTTGGCCCCAGGCATATCAGGGCATCATGGTCTCCACGTTCATCATGCTGCGCAGCCTTGGCGCCGGGCTTAATGCCGCATACGCTGTGCAATTCACGGTAACAGTCACGGCGGCGGGCATGGCCGCTTATCTGTGGCTGCCGCGCGGCCCCCTCAACGGCCACGCTAAACTCGCGGCAACGCTGTGCCTTGCCATGCTAGCAACGCCTTACGGGTATATTTATGATTTACCTGCTCTTGCACTGGTATTGGCGGCATTGGCTTTGCGGCCGAATTTTCCGGCTGCGGTGCCGTGCGCGATATTCTGGCTCGTCACCAGCCTCTATATTTTTATCTCAATGGTAAGCTTCGTCATCGGTGCAATCTTCCTGCTGTTTCTGGCGATTTACCTTTGCCAACCGCAAGCCGCGCGCGTAATTATCATCCCCCATCAGCCTCGAACCCCGCCGCCAGAATGCCTGCCATGGCTGCGGCTTCATCGTTGTCTGACGTGTCTCCGGAGATGCCGACGGCACCTATGACTTCGTCATTTGCTTTGATGAGCACGCCGCCGGGCACGGGGATGAGCGAGCCGCCTATCGCGGCGGTAGCGGCGGCGATGAAGTAAGGCTGCTGCTCGGCGCGTTTCATGAGCGTGCGGGAGCCCTGCCCCAGCCCGAGCGCGCCGTTAGCCTTGCCCAACGCCAGCTCGCCGCGTTTCAGCGATGCGCCATCCTGTGCGGCGAAGGCTTTCAGGGCGCCGCGCGCGTCCAGCACCGAAATACCGAGCGGCTTCAACCCTCGCTCGCTTGCAAACTCCAATGCGGCATGCACGATGGTTTGCGCGGCGGCGAGGGTGAGGGCCATGGCTAACTCTCCAGTTCGGAATCCCAATAGAGAAAATCCCGCCAGCTTTCATGCAGATAGTTGGGCGGGAAATGGCGGCCGCGCTGCTGCAACTCGTAGCCGGTGGGGCGGCGTGGTTCCTGCAACGGGATCATGTTGATCTCACGCGGCATTTTGCTGCCCTTGCGCAGATTGCACGGGCCGCAGGCAGTGACGACATTCTCCCAGCTTGTGCGTCCCCCTTTGGCGCGGGGGATCACGTGGTCGAAGGTGAGTTCCTGCGTGGCGCGACGGAAGTTGCAATATTGGCAGGTGAAGGAGTCACGCAGGAACACGTTGAACCGCGTGAAGGCCGGCATGCGCGCGGAGGGAATGTAGTCCCGCAATGCGATGAAGCTGGGCAGACGCATGGAAAAGCTCGGCGAGCGAACTTCCTTCTCGTATTCCGACAGCACGGAAACCCTGTCCAGGAACACCGCTTTCACGGCATCCTGCCAATTCCAGGTCGACAACGGAAAATAGGACAGCGGACGGAAATCCGCATTCAAGACAAGCGCGGGGAAGTGGAGCCCGCCGTCAGGCATTACTCTGCCTGCCCTGAAATGGGCCTAGATTTTGATGGGTAGCCACGAAAACCACCCATATATGGTAGCGTGTTCGAGTCATGCCGGATTTATGACAGGGCAACCGCCAAGCCGCAAGATCCGTTGTGAATTGTAAGCCATTTGTCACGCCATTTCCTGAAACACGCTGGCAAGCAACGCGGCGCCCGCCGCCAGCCCGGCCTCGCCAAGGCCATGCCTCAAATCGGGCTCGTAAACGGCTTCAACGGCCAGCCCGGCGGCGCGCAGCTGGTTCTCCGCATCATGCGAATATGAGACGGGCACGATGTCGTCATCCTCGCCATGGGCGATGAGGATGGGCGGGAGATTCACGGCCTCGGCGGCCAGGGCCTGCGGAGCGAGCAGTGCGCCGGAATAGGCGAGAATGGCACGCGGCGGGACGGTGCTGCGCAGCCCGGTGAAGAGTGACATCATCGCCCCCTGGCTGAAGCCAAGCAGCGCGTAATCGGTAAGATTCCAGCGCGCCAGCTCGGTTTCTATGAACGACTCCAGCATGGGGGCGACCTGACGGGCGCCGGCTTCCAGCAGCGCCGGGTCACGGCTGCGCAGGGAGAACCATTGCCGGCCGAAGGGCGCCATGTCGCACGGGTAAGGCGCATCAGGCGCCAGGAACAGCGCGTGCGGCAGGCTTGCCGCGAAATATGGGGCGAGGTCTATGAGATCCCTGCCATCGGCGCCAAGGCCATGGATGAGGAAAACCAGCTGCCGGGGCGCGCCGCCCAACCCCGGCCCCCAACTAGGCCCGGATAAATTCGCCATTTCTGCGTCTCCGTCTATAAGCCTTTGGTATATGAGCATCATTACGCGATTTGCACCAAGCCCGACTGGGTATCTGCATCTCGGCCATGCCTATTCGGCGTGGATGGCCTGGCGGCGTGCGGATGTCTTCCGGCTGCGCATGGAGGATATCGACACCACGCGCTGCCGCCCGGACTATGCCGCCGCCATCTGCGAGGACCTGCACTGGCTGGGGCTGGACTGGGATGGAGACATCCGCGTGCAGTCCCAGCATTTTGCCGAATACGCGGCGGCGCTGGAACGGTTGCTGGGGCGCGGGCTGCTGTATCCGTGCTTCTGCACGCGGGCGGAAATCGCGCGCGCACAATCGGCCCCGCACGGAACAGAAGGAATTTATCCCGGCACCTGCCGGGCACTTACGCAGGCGGACCGGGAGGCGCGCATCGCCGCCGGCAGACCCTATGCGCTGCGGTTGGATGTGGCGGCAGCCCGCGCGGAAACCGGCGCGTTGCGATTTTTCGAGGAAGGCGCCGGGTGGATCGGAGCCGCGCCGGAGAGGCTGGGCGATGTGGTGCTGGCGCGCAAGGATACGCCGACGAGCTATCATCTCTGCGTGGTGCACGACGACGCGCTGCAAGGTATCACCCATGTCATCCGTGGAGAGGATCTACGCGAGGCGACGCATATTCATGTGCTGTTGCAGGCGCTGCTGGGCCTGCCCACACCAGTTTACGCGCATCACAGGCTGCTGACGGACGCGGCGGGCAAGCGTCTGGCCAAGCGCGACAAGGCCGCGACGTTACGTGAGATGCGCGCCGCCGGGATGTCCCCCGCGGCAATTCTGCAAACATTCGAGGCTGCCGCATGAAGAAGGTTTTCGCAGGGCTGTTATGGGCCATTCTGTTCGTGGCGCTGGGCGGCGCGCTCATGGCCGGGCTGGCGGACGCCGTGGCGGCGCATCCGCATTTGCCGCTGAAGCTGCTGGTCTTCATGGCCTTGCTGGGCGGCGCCACCGGGCTGGATTTGTTCATGCTGGCACTGTGCTTCGCCTTGCTGCCGGGGGCGCGCGCAGCACCTGACGGGGTGCGGCATTTCGGCTTGGCACAGGGGCTGTGGGGCATGCTGGGCACTGCGCTGGCCATGATGGCGGGGGCCGCGCTGGCGGCACTGCCGGTGCTGGACCTCGCGTTTCTGCGCACGCTGGCGCAAGGCGGCGGGGCACCGAATGTCACGCAACCGGGCTATCTGGTCTGCGCGGTGCTGGGCAGCGAGCTGATGGCGGCGCTCTGGCTTGCCTGGTATTTGCGTTATCTTGGCCCCCGCCATACGGCGCACGGCGTGGGCTGGTGCCCGGCTCCGGGTGCTGCTTACGGCGTGGCGGCGCTACTGGCGCTGGGGCTGCTGGCCGTGGTGGGGGCGATCTACCGCTTCGACCCGCCGGATGCGGCGAAGTTGCACGATCTGCCTATGTACAAGCTCTATGCCGGTCCGCCTCTGGCTCTGGCGGCGATGGGGGTGGTGACGTTCCTGCTGGCACCGGTGGTGGAGGAAATCTCGTTCCGTGGCCTCGCCTTCGGCGGCATCGCCTCAAGGCTGGGCACGGGCTGGGCGGTGTGCCTTACCACCTTGATCTTCGCCGCCGTGCATGCGCCGGAGAAGATCCATTATCTGCCGGGATTCGCTGATGTCACGCTGCTGGCGCTGGCCTCATGCTGGTTGCGGCTGCGCTATTTCTCCATAAAGCCGGGCATTTTTCTGCACATGGCATACAATACGGGGCTGATCTTGGTGAGTCCGCTGCTGTAGGGGGCGCTTGTCACAATCCGGTAAAATTCTGCTATTTGGCAGACGGGCCGGGGGAGCGTAAACTCATGCGAGTTTCCGGGTGGAGAGGGTTGTTACAATGGGTGGTTTGAGCATCTGGCACTGGATGATCGTCCTGGCGGCGATCATCATTGTGTTTGGCGCCGGCAAGATCGGCAATATCATGGGCGAAGTCGGTACCGGCATCAAGAATTTCAAGCAGAACATCGGCGAGGACGGGAAGAAGCAGCCGCAGCCGCAGCCGCAGCAGGACGCCTCGATGAGCGAGAGCGGCTCGCTGAACGCGCCGCTGCCCGAGCACTCCAAGACGACGATCAATCAAGGCTGACATGGTTCCCCTCTCTTTGGCTGAATCGCTGGCCGAGATCGGCCGGCGGATGGATTCTCGCGGCTGGGTGCCTGGCTCGGCGGGCAATATTTCCGCGCGCATAGATGGCGAGCGTATCGCTATTACCCGCAGTGGCGTGCACAAAGGGCGGCTCGCGGCCAGCGATATCATGGCCGTGGATTACGACGGCAAGCCGCTGGTGGAAGGGCAAAAACCCAGCGCCGAGACGCTGCTGCACTGCCAGCTCTACCGGCTGTTCCCGCCCGTGGGCGCGGTGTTGCATGGGCATTCCGTGGCCGCCACCGTGCTCTCCATGAGCAGCACGCCCATCGTGTTCTCCAATTACGAGATCCTGAAAGCCTTCGGCTTCGCCACCCATGAGCTGGATGTGCAACTGCCGGTGTATGAGAACGACCAGGATATCGCTCGACTGGCCGCGTATATTGAGCCGCTGCTGCTGCGTGAGCCGCCGGTTGGGTACGTGATCGCGGGGCATGGGGTGTATGCCTGGGGCACCAGTGTGGAACACGCCTATTGGCGGCTGGAGGCGCTGGAATTCCTGCTGACCTGCGAGCTGGAACGGAGACGCGTGAAATGAGCCGTCTGACGGTTTACGAGGATACGAAGCCCGGCGTGGCGGTGTTCGATTCGGAGGAACCCGGCGCGGTGGCGGCGGAGCTGAAAAAGATCAATGTGGGATTCGAGCGCTGGAACAGCCCGGTGCATCTGGCGGCCGACGCCCAGGCGGCGGTGATTCTGGACGCCTACCGCCCATATCTGGACGCGCTGATGGGCGCCACGGGGGCGGGCTCAGCGGACGTGGTGAAGCTGACGCCGGAGCATCCGCAGGCAGCGGCGTTGCGTGAAAAATTCCTCGGCGAGCATACGCATAGCGAACCGGAGATCCGGTTTTTCGTGCAGGGCTCAGGGCATTTCGTGCTGCATGAAGCGGGCAAGGTTTACGTTGCCTTCTGCGAGGCGGGCGATCTGATCCATGTGCCCGCGGGCATCAAGCATTGGTTTGATGCCGGGGCGAAGCCTGATTTCACCGCGTTGCGCGTGTTCACGGACACCTCGGGCTGGGTGGCGCATTTCACCGGCGACGATATCTCCAAGCGTTTTCCCGTCGCATGAGGCCGGCCGCGATTCTAACGGACATCGAGGGCACGACCACCCCGATCAGCTTTGTCCACCG